>NZ_JAKUHJ010000010.1:0-69304 GCF_023630635.1 Synechococcus sp. MU1651 | reverse complement strand
GTCCATGCCTGTTCGTAAAGAGGTCTCAGAAATTTCTGCTGGAAATTGGAGCCCTTCCGGAGCACAACGCCGCATTGATCTGGAAGCATGCAAGCTCTTGGCACTGACCCGTCAGGAAGAGATGGGTTGGGCACCTGTAGTGGGGTGAGGGATCAAGCGGACCGGAAGGAAGAAAGCCTCGGCATTTGTGTTGAGTCCCTAACAAGATTTGTGTTTTTTTGATCCCGCAATGGAAAAACAATCCCAATGTCAGTTGACCCAATACGGAGGGTCACATGTCTGTCGGACCTAGAAAGCCTCTCGATTGCACCTTGAACACCTGTATGAAGTGGGGTGGTGATGGAAGCCTTTCTCCTCACGATCAAGACGGCTTGATGCGCCACCTTTGCTCTACCGATCCAACCTTGGCTGAGAGCGAGGCTTGCAAGCTGTACAAAAACGAGGGCTAGGCGTTCTAGTCCCCGATGTGAATCCCCTGCCAAGGCAGGGGTTTCTTTTTGTCTGTGAGTCAACGCCGACGCGACAAAAGATCCGAGATCGCTGACCCTAAGTATTTCTACTCGCTGGTCAGCTTCCTGCGATTCCTTATGGTTCGTCAGTCTTTTGACCCGTAGGCCCCCTTTCGACAGCACTAGGCCCTGCGCCTCCTGCTGCTGGAAACGCCAATCGATGACTGACCACACCCTCAGCATCTCCGCCGCATTGCGTGAAGCGCAGCTGCAGCGCCTTGAGGCTTCTCTGGCTTCAAAGTCAGCAGCCAAAACTCAGCCTCAGGTAGAAGAACCCAACGACAAGGACGAAGCAGTACGCGACTGACAGTTACCGGTCGCTCTTCAGCCCTTGATCAGCACGGCATATTGAGAGCATCCATCTCCGGCTGATGTTCTCTGAAGATCTGTTGTGGAGGCGCTTGTCTCGATAGCTCTGGGCGTCTTGCTCGCCTGGTTCAGCACCCGGCTGATTATTTGGTTTTTCAGCCCTGCTCGGTATCGGCGTGATCACAGTTCAGAAGACTGAATCCGCTGCCATCGGTGGGCTAATGAAAAAGGGAATCCCGCACAGGAGTCCCTCATGCTCGACGTGGCACATCAGCGCCACAAAAAAATGTAAGAGTCACATTGCGTCTCAACTGTGTCCTGTGCGTCACATGATGCATTTGGATGCATAGACGGAGCCGCATCGCCTACGTCAAGCGATGAGAGAAGCGACCCCGCCACCGGTGATTCCTTCATGACTATCACCGGCACTTCGTTTTTATCTCTGCGGAAGGGGTTGAAATCGAGTCATCTACTACCAATCGCAGACAGGGTGATCCGCCGGGCATGAAAAAGGCGGGCTCTTCTGCCGCATTACCTGCCCAGCCGCTGACATCAGCGTCTGGATTCGCCACGGCAGCAGCTCTTGAAGCCCTCGAAATTGAGGCGTGGATTCTTTAAGCAGCCTCTGCGTCAATGCTGTCCACGGTCACCTGACTGTCTTTTAAGACCTGATCAGCCTTCTGCATCAACTTGTAGTAGGTATCTTTGTCTGCGGCGGTGTATGCAGCTTCCATCAAGAGGATGTACTTCTCTTCTGGAGACATCTGCCAGCCTTGATTCACCCGATAATGCCGTAATCCTGAAGTTGGGCAGTAGCCAAAAATGCTTAATCTTTGCCCAAAGAATGTATAAATTGCTACCCAGGTAAAACACTTGAAACCTGAAGACTCTTCAAGCAGCACTCGGCATCCCATCGGTTAGCGAATTCCAAGCACAGCCCACTCGATACGCACACAACAAAGCGCTTGTCACCAAGCTGATGCACCATCGGCGGAGGCCGAGAAATCTTGCTGAACTCTTGGATCATCTCTCTTCCGCTTTGTCTAAGTGTCATCTAACAACCTGTTTTTAATTGCATCAAGTGGCACACATCGCAAGTGGCGGAATGCTCAGTAGATGTGTTATCCAGAAATCATGGACACTGAATTACTCAAAGAATCCTGGGAGAAGTTGACCGAACGCGGTTACACGCTGAGTCGCCCTGCTCCTGAAGTGGTGAACATCATCACGCCTACGGGTTACTCGACTCAGATTCGATTGAAACGACTGCCCAGCTACGCCCGGTATGTGCGGTGAGTTCCGAGCTCCTCGTCTTCTTTAGGTGGTTCAGCCCCCTCTATCGGCGAGGCTGACTTCCAACAGCCGTTACCGAATCAAAGATGTGAGGCGACGGAACCGCGAGGAGAACGATGTTCGCCCCGAGCGATGCGGTCCGTTCAATAACGCTGACGAGGAGTTATGCAATCAAGTGCAATGCACTGAATCTTTCCCGTTATTGGAAGACAGGGTTAAGCGCAGAAAGCCAGCCCCATCCACGGTTGCCTTGGGATGGGGACTGGATTGTCTGCCAGCTAACGGGTCGCTCTCCCGTGCTGCTGCGATGGCTCACTCAGCCGTAAGAGGAGATGTCGCAGGACTCATTGATAGGGAGCCTCCAGTGGTGCTGCACACCATTTTCCGGAGAACTTTGGGATCAAGGATTTCTTCCGTGAAGGTCCGATAAGCAGGTCGCAATGGCTACAGAGAATCGGCATATGCGCTCCTAACGCCTACTGACCCAACCCCGTAGGCGAGACATCACGGCAGAAGGAGATGGGCTGGGGTCCTGAGGCGGGATAAAGATGCCTAGCTAGGCGAACATCCATGAGGACCTGCTGATCGGTCGACCCAAAACTCCATTCAGGAGCCAAAGTCATTTACTTAATCAACACGAGCCCTCCTTATAGAGCTGCGGGGGGCTCATTTTTTGAATACGCAAAGCCACTGCCCTCGTAGAGGTGGCCTCGCCGCTCTCAGAAGCGCAAATCAACTGCGAGCAGTCCATTCGTAGCTCTTGCCGATTGGCAGCAAGTAAATCAAGGAACACAAAACACGCTAATATTTATAGATTTAACGAAATAGCGCCATGAAACGCCTTCTATTCATAGCAGCGACTCTTCTACTTGCGCTTTCCGCAAAAGCTGAAGTTCGAGGATATGGAGGTCTAACTCTTGATTTCACGCGAGCAAAAAAGACGGGAAAGTCAATAATAGTTCCAGGAAAAAACGATCAAGAAGAAAAGATTTATGTCGCGGTTGCATGCGAGGGGAGACTTTTCAATTCTACCAACGACGAGATGGAATGGGGCGAATGGGGCGAGCCCAAAGGAATTTTTGAGTCTAGGATTGTGTCTGATATATGTAATTTTATTTGATGAAGTCTATTTATCTCCCCCATCAACAGGAAGTTGAGCGCCTCAAGAAGCGCTGCAAGATATTGGTATACATATTGCAGAAGTAGATGGTCTGGAGACACGAAGAGGGGTGACGCAGATTCCTTGAAGAGGTGAATAAGGTTCGCAGACTTCCAGCTATAGATCTCGTGAACCGTCATCCGAACATTGCCTTCTTCGGTGGCACCGTGATCATCACGATCATGGTTATGGCTGCCTTCGCCAACGTCGCCAACGCTGGGGGCTGCTCCTACAGCAAGTCCAAGTCAGCCGAAGCAACCACTGAAGAGGTCAAAGACACAGCTGATAAAAAGACTGAAGTCGAAGCCTGATCACCAATGGAGCTTCTTGGCTTTCTGCTGGGCGCCATTGCGATTGCCTTTGTCATCGCAAAGGTGATCTTCAGCAGTAAGGCGAAGACACCTGCATCTGCAGACCCGCCGGAAGACAAGGGAAACGACGACAGCTGTTCTTCGACGTGCCAACCGCAGGAGGCATGCCACTGCTTTCCGATGGCTCTTGAAGTCACAAACCCAGTTATAGCAACGGATCTCAGGAGCATGTGCTTTCTGAAATCACAACGCATGCAACAACGCATGAGCACAACTCAGTTCTGCGTTTAAGGGGTGAAGCCGCTCAGCGAATGCTGCATTCAAGAAACCAAAAACTGGCTGTGAAGACACAGGAGTCCCACACGTCAAGCATTGACTGCAGCTTTGTTTTGTCAAACCCATCCATTTGCGAGGGGTACAACAACGTTCAAATAGGCAGGAAGCGAGGTGATGAGAGGTAGGTAGGCAACTTGAGGAGTTCCCCCTAGAACCAGTTCAGCCTTAACCAGCCTCAATGAAGTTCAACGTCGAGAAGGGTCTGATCGGGGCAGCTGTCCTCGGTGCTCTTGTCCTGTTGGCACCCATGGCCAAGCAGTCGAAGGAGTTCGTGAACTGCGTGAAGAATGCAGAGACCGGGATCGTCAACCTGTCTGGCGTTGAGTTCACCGACGTAGATGGTGAGGGTGGCTTCATCGAGCGCCCCGTGGCTGTCCACTGGTGCAATGGCGGCGACATCAGTAAGTACCTCCAGCTGGTGGGTCAGTGATGAAGGTGACGGTCAACTGGAAGCGTGATGGCCTTGTGGTTTGGAGACCGGTCAAGGCACTGCTGTTCGCAGACAAGAAGGCCTTCTATTGGATCAAGGAGAAGCTCGGTCTGTCTGAGTACCAAATGGCTGCCTTGGTTTGGATAAAAGGGGTCATCGTTGGCTTGCTGCTCGCCTTCTTCCTGTTCTGACGATGTCGATGAAAGCTCTGCTCACTGCTGTCCTTCTCCTTACTTCTGCTGCACCTGCTGCATTGGCTCAGAAGGAGATCCCAAAAGCTGAGGGCCATGACCAGTGCCCTCTGGGTTACGTGAACACCCTCGGCACTACCTGCGTCTCCCCGATCTATTACGAGGTCGCTCCCACCAACGGCAAAGCCTGCAAGGAGGGGTGGATGAACATCAGCGCTGGCTACTGCAAGAAGAAGAAAGGTCCTCTCGGAATCCTGTGATCAACCTGGAGCCTGCCTTGAAACCTCTGCTTGCCGTGCTGGTACTTGCTTCAGCTGTTGCCGCGCCAGTCTTGGCTGAGGAGTCGAGCACGTTTAAGGAGCATCTCCTTTACTGCGAAGAGTTGGTGGAGCTCGACGATGACTTCACCGTCTTCCATCAGTACTTCGAGGCCTGCATAACTGCCTCGTATTGATGAAAGATGGGCATGGAGCTCGTTCAGCGGACTGAACAGCCTCCTTCCAAGCAAGCCATCGAGCAAAGGGGCACGGGGACTTTCAAGTCCATACCTGTACGTATAGAAGTCTCAGAAATTTCTGCTGGCAATTGCCAAACTCTGGGCACTGACCCGTAAGAAAGGGATGGGTTGGGCGGCTGAGGAGGGTTGAGGCCATCATTGACCTATGGCGAAGAAATCCAAGCAGTCGCAGAAGGCCAACCCAGTCGCGCTGTGGCACAAGACCTACATCAAGCGGATCAGGCAGCGGTTTGGTCTCAGCAAGTACCAAATGCTCTGGATCACCTTCGGCAAAGGTCTTGTGATCGGGTACGTCCTGGCACTCCTGCTTCACAGCTGATCAGCAATGGAGCTTCTTGGCTTTCTGCTAACCGCCATTGCGATTGCCTTTGTCGTCGCAAAGCTGATCTTCAGCCGTAAGGCTCAGAAGACTCCGAAGCGCGACGCCGAGTGGGAGGCCTATGTGGAAGGCCTGAAGGACGATGACCGCGCCAGAGGAGTGGCTTTTCCTGAGGATGCTGCGAAGGCTCCAGCGTTGACGCCTCAAACGTCGATGATTGCTGCGAAGTCACCGAAAGCTTCTGAACCGCCCTTAGTCGAAACAACTGAGTTCGGTACGGACTGGTACGTCGAGCAATGCAATGCAGGTAAGACCTCCAGCGAGATCCTCGGGATGATGTTTCCTCAGACTCTTTTCGATGGGAAGAAGACCTGGGAGGTTCTCAAGGCCGCTCCGGAGAACAAGCACGATCTCGATCTGATGCTGGCCTGTTGCAAGGCCGAGATGGAGTCGTCTCAGATCAACCTTTGGTTCCCTGCTCCGGCCTATTTCAAGCGGGTAGCAATCATCCTGCGCAAGCAGAAGGATTACGCACGCGAGATCGGAATCATTCAGCTGTATTGGCAGCTGTGTGATCGGGTTTATGAAACCAAGAGAAAGGATGGAGCCCGGGCGCAGCTGATGGCACAGCACTCGGGACTGAAAGCTGGTTTTCAAAAGCGCTATGACAAGGCCAAGCTCTTGTTGGAGAAGCAGAGGGCGAAGGCTCAAGAGTGATTGCTGAGCAATCGACGTGCCAACCGCAGGAGGCGCGCAATTGCGCTTCATCCACAGTTAGCAGTCATGGCTCAAACATCATTGGGGCGGCCCTACTCCAGCTGGGCCATCTGCTCACGCAGCTTGGTGATGTGTTCCCGCATCTCGCGATCCAGCACCCCCCTAGCTCGCTCAGGGAGTATCAGCTGGCCAACTCAGCGCTCAAACGGAGAGCAGCTCCCAGCACCCAGGCACTTAGAAGCACGACAAGCAAGTCGTAGAGAGACCGAATAGACAGCGGACACTCCGTAGGGCCCACCCCTGATAAAGGATCCAAAGGTCCTTGTCGAGGTAACCCAGTCAACTGAACACCAGTGGCTTCAACGACTGGTTGCTGCACCAGCAGCCTGCCTGACCCTTGAATGGGGCTGAGCCATCCCGGGTGAGACAACCCTTTGCCACTTCCGGTCGTTTACCACCCGCACTACTCCGCGCCGCTGCCGAGCACCCATCGATTTCCGATGGCGAAGTTCCGACTGCTGCATCAACTCCTGCTGGAGCAGGGAGTCGTTCAGGCCGACGAGGTGCATCGGCCCCTGAGCATCGCCCGCAGAGATCTGGAAAGCGTCCATCCCCGCGAATATCACGAAGCCTTCAGCCGTGATCACCTGACCCGACCGGAGCAACGTCGCATCGGGCTTCCGGCCACGCGGCCTTTGGTGCAGCGCACCTGGCTTGCCGTGGGCGGCACCCTGTTGACGGCACGACTAGCTCTCCAGCGGGGCTTGGCCTCTCATCTGGCGGGCGGGACCCACCACGCCCACCCCGGCTTCGGGAGTGGCTTCTGCATCTTCAACGACTGTGCTGTCGCCGCTCGGGTGTTGCTGGGAACAGGGGAGGTGCGGCGAATTCTGATCGTGGATCTCGATGTGCACCAAGGGGATGGTTCAGCAGCATGCTTTCAACACGACCCCAGGGTGACCACCCTCTCGGTGCACGCCGCCAGCAATTTCCCCTTGCGCAAAGTGGACGGGGATATCGACATCCCCCTCGCCGACGGCACCAGCGATGACGACTATCTCGCTGCCATTGCCGACCGGTTGCCCGATGCCTTGGACAGCATCGCCCCGGACTTGG
Organism: Synechococcus sp. MU1651; assembly: GCF_023630635.1. Taxonomy (NCBI): domain Bacteria; kingdom Bacillati; phylum Cyanobacteriota; class Cyanophyceae; order Synechococcales; family Synechococcaceae; genus Synechococcus; species Synechococcus sp. MU1651. Next base: position 62,097 of record NZ_JAKUHJ010000010.1, on the reverse strand, counting down.
TGCTCTACAACGCGGGCGTCGACCCCCATCGCGATGATCGGCTCGGCCGACTCGCCCTCAGCGATGCGGGATTAAACATGCGCGATCGACTCGTGCTCGATGCCTGTCTGCGCCGCAGGATTCCAACCGCAACGGTGATCGGCGGGGGCTACGACGCCCTCGCTCCCCTGGTGCAGCGCCACGCCATCGTGGTGCGTGCTGCTGCCGAGCAGGCTCGCTTGTTCGACCTTCCATGACTGAGGGAATCTCTGAGTCCATCACTGAGCCCGTCACTGGGGCCATCCCCCCCTGGAGACCTCTGCTACGCACGGCCATGCAGCGGGAGGGACGCTCCGTTGCCGCCCGCTGGGTGCAACTGGCCACCACAGGACGGGACGGTGGGCCCCGGGTGCGAACCCTGGTGTTCCGCGGCTGGACCGGTGCAGACCAGCTCGAACTGTTCAGCGATCAGCGCAGCGAGAAGGTGACGGAACTCGCCAACGATGGAGCCGCTGAACTGTGCTGGTTGTTCCCCAAAGCTCGCCAGCAGTACCGCCTGCGGGGAAAGGTGACGTTGATCACAGCCACCGAACAACCTGAGCTTTGCCAGCAGCGCTGGCAAAAGCTCTCCAACACAGGACGAGCCGTCTGGGGCTGGCCCACCCCGGCGGATCCACTGGACCCCACGGCGGCCTTCCCCGATCAACTGGCTGAAACTGCACCGCTGCCAGAGCATTTCGTGGTGCTGAGGTTGCAGGTGATCAGCGTTGAGCGGCTCAACCTCGGCCCCCATCCCCATCAACGCACGCGTTGGAGCGCGGACACCCTCTGGCAGGAGCAACCGCTGAACCCCTGATCACCACCAGCGCTCAACGCGACCAACCGACGGCCGGCCCGGTTCACTGGGAACCGTCACCACCGACAGCCGCTGCAGATCTCGGCGGTAATCAAAGCGGCAGAAGCCGACGCCCGTGCCGGAACAGGCCGAAAGGCTCTCGAGAGCTACAGAGGCCCAGCGCCGCTCCTCAGGCGTTGGCTTTTTTTCCGGCGCGGGACGCCAGCCATCGGCAATCAGGTGGCGATTCGCCTCAAGGATGGTTTGCCTGGCGCTGAGCTGCGGCTCAGGTCTGGCCAAAGCAGACCCGCCCACCAACCAGGGCAGTACCAGCGACAAAACAACACAACGGGCCATGGAGAGGCTCATCCCTCTCTGACCTAGCCATGGATCGGAGCGCTGACCACTGGGGTCAGCCTGCGGTGAGCTGAGCGAGGGGCTGGATGCTGAGGGCGATCACCACACTCACCACAACGCCTACTGCGGCTTTCCAGAGATCCGTGCCGATGACCTTGGCCAGACTTCCCCCCTCCCTGTTGGTGAACGGCAGATCTGATGTGTGTTGCTTGATCCGCAAGGCCAACTCACGGCCGCCGATCAGCCCCAGAAACACCCAAGTGGTGCTGAGGGGGAAGCTGGAGAGGAAGGCCTTGTAGAGCAGGCAGAGACCGAACAACAGATCAATCAGCGTGGCCGAACGCAAATCGGAGCTGTTGGTCTTGGTGCGGAGCACGGCCTGGATCGGCCCTCCATCGGTGGCCACCAGAACACAGAGGCCCACGCAGAGCACCAGCGTGCAGAGGAGCATCGGGACGAGGTCCAACTGGCGCGGCAGGAACACAAAAATGTTGGCCAGGTCCTGCACCAGCCACATGCACCAGAGAAAGCCGGTAGAGAACCACTGCAGGCCGTACCAGACCTTGCTGGGGTCTTTACCGTCCTGGGAACGACAGAACACCCAACGCTCCAGCGACCACAACCCCAGGCCATAGGCCGCCAGACCCACGCCGAAGGCGAGGCCATACCCCGTCAGCGAGCTGCTGAGCAGCGTGCCGATGTTGGCTGGCATGAACGATGACAACACCAGAAACGAGGTGCTCACCGGTGCTCCCCACTGGGTCAAGGCCATAACAGCGAGCGGTGGAATCACGTAGACCCAGGTGAACGGCTCGGGCCAAGGAAACTCCTTGCCAGGCACACTGAGGCGGCCCCAGGTGGGATCACCGTTGTTGAGGAACCAGCCCAACAGCAGCACTCCACAGGTGACCGTGCAGATGAACAGCATCTGCACGGGCTTCGGCGTGCGTTTCCGGTTGGAGGAGAGATATGTGCCGAGGGTCTGGAGCGAATCGTTCGCCACCACGGAGTAGGCCGCCAGCAGGAATCCGACGAGCATCCAGATGCTGACGTCCATGAATCCGATCAAGCCGATGGTTTGCCTTCCTTGTAAGGAGCTCTAGGGGGAACGTCGGTGCTCCAAGCCACTCAGACGTGTCGTGATCAAGGAATGTTGTGTGGTCGACGGTGATGCACCACCGGAGCGATTCGACCACAAACGTACGTTGACGGACGGATCGGTGTTTAGGGATACACAACCAAATGTCTTAAGAACGAACGGATTTGACCTCAGCCAAAGCCGAAGCCAAATCGCAGTTCCCGTCGGGCATCGCTCGGCCCGGCTTCCAAGCCCCTTAGCGACTTGGCCAATTCATCATGAGCCGAAAAGAACGAGATTGCAGGACAGTCGGCGACGATTTTTCGACATTCACAAATTCCGTTCGAGACCGAATTTGGGACAGCTGCACTTCAAGGCTGTCCCATCAGTTCACCACCTTCAGGCTGCGAATCCCAGTTGCCTTGACCCAACTGGCAAGCGCATCGATATCAGCCCGCTCGGGAATGCAGATGCAACCCGTTCCGGGATAACAGCGGTGGATGCCCAGTGCACTTCGGGTGGTGTCGAAGCGAGGGGTCAGGTCAAACCAGAGATCATTCCCCCACGGTTCCGGACGCCCCAGGCTGTACTCACCTGCGGGCAAAGGGGCTGCATTGCCGGGGCTCCAGCGACGATCAGCACTCTGGCGCCGGGCCATACCACTGGCCGCTGGCCAGCTGGCCAACAAGCGCGGGCCTCGATGCAGTTCAACCTTCCAGATGCGGTTGCCGTCCGGGAACAGCTCGGCCGTACGACGGGTGCTGAGCTGCAGTGGGCCGCCCTGCAGCAGCGCTGTTGTGGGCCCCTGTTGCCCAGGGAGATCAGCTGCCGTTGCAGCGACGCAACTCCCCAGCAGCACAGGCACCAGAAGGACGTGGCGCAGCATCAGGATCGTGATGAACGGTGCACCCACTTTGGGGCTGCCACGATGGCCTACAGCAGACCAAGCCTTGGTGGACGTTCTCGATCTGTTTCCCCGCTCCATCCTTCGGGGCACCCTTCCGGATCCTCTGCTCCAACAGCTGACTGCGCTGAGCGAAAGCGTGCTCGCCCATCCCGAGTCCAGCCCCGATGCATCAGCGAAGCTGGCGGGTCAATTGCGTCAGCAGCGCGAACTGAGGCCTGATCAACCCGGCGTGCAGGAGCTCAGCAACAACCACCTGCTGCCGGCCTGTGATCGCTGGATCCGCCATGTGATGGATCGTCAGCCTCCCCAGGGTCGCGGCCCCTGGGTTCCCGGTCGCTACCGCCTGCAGATGATTGATCTCTGGCTCAATTGCCAGACCGCCGGTGACTACAACCCCACCCACACCCATGGCGGCAGCTTCTCCGGAGTGATCTTTCTGAAAGTGCCACCGCAGATCACCGCCAACAGTTTTGATGGCCAACTCTGCTTCCACGGCCCGGAAGACTGGCACATTCAGTCGTTCCGCACCGGCATGGCGCACTACGTGCTGCCTGTGCCCGGTGAGTTCTATGTGTTCCCGGCCTGGCAACCCCATTCGGTGATGCCCTTCCGCGGGGACGGGGAACGCTGGTCGCTGGCTTTCAATGTGGTGGCGGCCCCCGGTGTTGCGCCCACAGCGATGCAGCAGCCCGCCCCCCAGCAACAACCACTGGGCAACGTCTCGCTCTCGAGTCAGCGACCCAAGGCCAAAGGATTCTGAGGAGAACTGTCAGAGTCGTCCGATTGCATCTGTTCAGGATTCATGGGTGACTCCGCGCCGCTCCAGCAGGCCAAAGCGATCGCAGCGGCGCTGGAGCAGCTGGCCGACCAGCTGCGCCCTGAGGTGATTCGTGCAGCACGACTGGATGACGACGGGCGCCGCGATCTCGACCGGATTGAATACGCCCTCGGGACCATCGGCAAGGCCTTGATCCTGACGGACTATTCCATCGACGAAGAAAAGGACATCGACAAACTCAAGGCCTTCCGCGAGTCGCAGAAGGGAATGGGCTGAATTCAGATGCTGCTCCAGCGCAGCACCCGGTGCTGAACGGCTCCATCAGGCATCAGATCGACCAGCCTGCCCCCCGGATCATCGGCGCGACCCAGGGGGCAGGGCTGCACCGCTTTGAAACTGCAGAGCGTGGAAGGGCATCCGAGCAACAGCACGTCAGGCCGCATGGCCCAGGCCCCCTGCCAATGCTGATGGATGTGTCCAAACAGCACCGCCCGCAGGGCCCGATGGGGACGCAACAGCTCCTCAAGACCTGCCTGATCGAGGAGCCTGATCGCATCCATGCCGGCATCACCGATGGCAATCGGTGGATGGTGCAGGGCGACCACCAGAGGCAGATCACGGCGCTCCGTGCACTGCAGGCGCTGCGACAGCCACTGGAGTTGAAGGGAGCCAAGGGCACCGGCAGCTGAACCCACCCGATGGCTGCTCAACAGCAGCACTCTCACGCCTTGCACCAACAGATCAGCTGGAGCCGTCGTCCAGCGTCTCCCCAGCACCGCATCGAGCAACAGCGGGTGATCGTGGTTGCCGGGCAGCAGAGCCACCGAGCAGCGCACGTGTTGGCTCAGGGCTCGCCGCAGTCGGGCATAGCCACCCCAGCTTTCGTCCTGGCAAAGGTCCCCCGTCACCAGCACCAGATCGGGGTTCAAGGCCCCACCAAGCCGGAGAGCTCGCTCGAAGTGAGCTAGGGCCGGCCGACCGCGAACCAGCCCCTTATCAGCAGCCACCAGGTGTGGATCACTGAGTTGAAGAATCCTCATCGCTCTCCGGAATGGACTGCCAGCCGCTGCTCCAGCGGGTTGGATCCTTCAGCTCACTCCAGAGCACCCGCTCGCGATGCGACGGAGCCAGCACAGCCGCCAACTCAACCCACCGCAGCGGACCACGCCCGCCTTGCGTGATCAGCTCGAAATGGCGGTAACCGGCCACCGGGCGCTGGCTGGTCCAGGCCCGGGCAGGACGCCAGGTCATCAGCTGGCGACGAAGACCTGACTCACGGTGCTCTCAATCACGTGCCCCGAAGCCGCGATCATGTCGGTGTTGTCGGAGATGAATTGTTCCATCACCCCGGGAGCGGCTTGCATCACCGCGCAGACCTTGCTGGGGTCGTCCTTGCTGACACCCCGGTAGAGCGAGGTGATGCCAGCGATTTTCTGAAGTGGCAGGGATGCGTCATAGGTGGCGACCCATTCGGCAAATGACTTGGTGATGGTGAAGGTGAGGACGTGGGTTTCCATCGACCAGAACAACGCGTCGGCGGACGCTATCACCAACTTTCATCTCGCTGATTGCAAACGAGGGCACCGACGAGGGGCCTGAGCCGGAGGGCGAGACAGCACTCTCATTAAGGCCTACTCTTGAGAATGAGCGAGGAGAATCAGTGACATCGTCCTCCGCGCCTGCCGCAACGGACATCACCCTGCAGCAGGGGCTGCATCAGGACGGACGCCGTCTGACCCCGCAGCGCAAAAGGGTTCTTGAGCTGTTCGAGCGCTGTGGGTCCGGCTGTCACCTCAGTGCCGAAGAGGTGCACCAGCAGCTAGCGGCCCTTGAGATGAAGGTGTCTCTGGCAACCGTGTATCGCACCCTGCGCCTGCTGGCCGACATGGGTCTGCTCCAGGAACTGGAGCTCAGTGAAGGGGGGCGGCGCTTCGAGCTCGCCGTTGACGATCACCGCCAACATCACCACGTGGTGTGCATCCGCTGCGGCCGCACCGAGGAATTCGAAAGTGAACCTGTGCTGGCAGCAGGAGCCGCTGCCGCCGCCCATGTTGGTTTTCAGTTGATTGAATCGAGCCTGAACGTGCGTGCGATCTGCCCCAAATGTCAGGAATAGATCGCAACAGCCGGATCATTCAGCGCGAAATTCCTTGTCGTAGAGATCAGCCACCAGAAGCTCAATCAGCTCGACGGACACCAGTTCCTTTTCGCGTCTCAACGTGTTCAGCAAGATCTGAACCTGGCGGTGATGCATCAATGACACTTCACCCATCTCCAACCATCGGGTACTGAGCAGGGTTTGAAGACGTTGGCGTGGCGACGATGGTGACATCAGATGCGCCCTGTTTCGCACACTGAAGCCAGCAGCACAGCCTCTGAAAAGGCGTGAGCAACAGAAGTCTTCCGAAGCTTTTGTGAAGCGGAAGCGCGGGCTGCTTACTGAGGATGCTCGTTGCAGGGCATCCAGTAGCGATCGCCCATGCGATGCACGCCCTCACAACCCAATTGGCGCGCCTGTTCCTCCGCCTCTTCGCGACTGGGATAGGCCAGATAGCGGGGATTGGTGGTGGAGCGGATCTGAATCAAGCCCATGCTCATCGGGCCGGCCGTGATCACTCCCATGGTGTTGACACCAACCGCCACCAATCCCATCCCGACGATGGCGGCATTGATCACGCCCATCGCCACCACACCAATCGACACCACACCCATCGGCACCACACCGATGCAGATCACCCCCATCGGCACGATGCCGATGGAGATGGTGCCGAGGGGAGCAACGCCGATCGCGATCCGCTTCGGCTTGCTGCCGCAATGCCCGCCTTCAGTCATGGATCAGTGGGCTCCCTGGTAATGCGCATCACCGTGCTTGTCGCAGACCATCCACATTTCGCCCATCTGGTGGGCACCGGTGCAGCCAAAACCTGGGGCCGCCGCCTCAGCTTCAGCCTGCGTTTTGAACATCGCCTGCTTGGGCTTGCCGTGGGATCCGGCCATGGCCGTTGTTGCCGTGAGCATCAACGTGGCGACAGCAAAACAGATGCGTTGCAACGGATGGCCTCTTCACAGATCCACCCACTATGCCCATAACGCGCTGATCAGCCCTGGAGCGCCCCGCCACAACTTGAGCCGGCGCCAGCGGTGCAGCCAAAACAATGCGGGGCCGTGTGGATGGGCTGATCCGCCGGAGCGGTCTCAAGCAGGATCAGATCACGAAGGTGACGCACCTCACCGGGGCAGGGCAGGCCAAGCTGCTGATTGAAATCACAGTCGTAGAGATGGCCCTGCCAATCCACACTGATCAGCTGACGGCACATCACAGCCCCCAGATTGTCCGGGTTGTGCGCGTCCTCCAGAAGGGTCTGATAACGCTGCAAATCGCCACTGCGTTCCAGTTGCTTGGCGAAACGTTGGATGGGCATGTTCGCCAACGTGAGCAGACGATCGAAACGGATTCCCAACGCGCCCAACACCTTCTTGTAATCCGCCTCCAAGGCTTGCTGAGGAGGAGGCAGCACCGGACCCAGCGGGTTGTAGACGAGATCCAACTGCCGGTTTGGATCACCCGTTCCATAGCCCAGGGCATTGAGCTGGCGCAGTCCGCTGATGCTGCGCTCAAACACGCCATCGCCCCTCTGTTGGTCAACGTTCTCAGCGCTGTAACAAGGCAAGGAGGCAGTGATGCAAACGCCCTGCTCCGCCAGGAATTCAGCCAGATCGTCCTGGCCGGGTTCGCTGAGGATCGTGAGATTGCAGCGGTCAATCACGGTGGTGCCGCGTGAACGTGCCTGGCGCACCAACGCGCGAAAACCCGGATGCAACTCCGGTGCTCCCCCCGTGAGATCGAGGCAGGAAATGGAATGCCGTTCAAGGATCTGCGGAATCAACGCCAGCAGATCCGCACTCATCATCTCGGTGCGGGCGGGCCCGGCATTGACATGGCAGTGGGCACAACTCTGGTTGCAGCGGTAGCCGAGATTGACCTGCAACGTTGTGAGCTGTCCGCGCTTCAGGGGCGGGAAAACGGTCTCAACAACAGCCACCGGCTCCACGCAAGTCAGACTGATTCTTCCAGACAGATCACTGGGTTACTAACAGCATGGCGATTTATCCCTTTCATATCAATGGGTCTCGGTTCTTGCAGATCTGAGAAATCCCCACACCCCCTTACAGCTCTGATCACTTGAACTGATGGAGTTGTCGAAGCGAAGCGGCTGATTGGTAGCGCCAAGCGATCAGGCGGCATAAAGGCTTTTAGTTCCCTGCACGTACGGAGAAAGGCCTCAGAAATATCTTTAAAATTTGAGCATGAAGTTCTGTTCTCACTGCCCTAAAAGGTGATGTTCGTATCTATCGATGGAGAAGACACAAGGGAAGCAAATAATGGGTGACTTAATTCTTTTACCGGTATTGATCCAGCTGGGCGCTATGGATGCAATCAAGGCTGCTGTCGTTGGGGGGGCTGTTTTTGATCCACCAATCGGTTCCAAATCGGAGCCCTCAAATTTACGGTGTTGTCGACAAGTAGGACAAGCAAGGGGAAGAAGCTGCAGAAGAGAGCAGACCGGCCGATTGGACTAGTAGTTCTTGTGGCGTTGGCAGCAGGGTCGGCGGTCGAGGCTGGATTAGCAGTGAAGTAATCACCTGTAGCGGAGAAACTACTCGCCAGACCGTCAAAGCTTCGAAGTAGGGGCTACAAGGGCTTCCATCGCTACCTTCAAGTAGGAAGGCCTTATAGATATTTAGCCAAGTTTACTTGATTGACAATTGAAATAAGCACAATCAGAATTAATTGTAGATCAAGGTCTTCAAGTAGCTATATCACTCGTTGCCCTGCCGGAGATCAGAAAGAAACATTTAGGCAGACAAATCACGCAAACGAAAAGCCATTCATCCCAAAACACATATAAATCAGAGAACTAAAGACTAGCTATCAATCACACAGATGAGCCCATCTTGCTAACACTTAATCTGCTTCAAGCAATCGCAATTAAGTCAAAACAATCAATTCTCAGTGACTTTGCTCGTTGTTGTCGAAGTAAGGTTTGATTCGCCAATCAAAGCCAACTGTTCTGAAGTCGTAATGTCATAGCTGGAGATCGCTTCCGCAGATTGATCAGCCGTCGAGACCGCAATGCCAACAACCGTTGAAGCCTCTACAAAGCCTTGCTCGCTCACGATCGCGCTGATCGACTCTGAATTCTTAATCGTGTTCGGGTTGCTTCCACCAGAGATGCCCTGAATGCTGGACGTCAAGCTCGAGACGGCATCGCCAAACACTGATGTGGACGATGCCGATGTGCTGTCGGTTAGGTCCGCACGGATGCTGCTTTCAATATCAGCAAAACTGAAGTCCGTATCACTAATACCAGTTGTATGGGAGATGGTATCAGCGATAACGATGCCTCCAATTCCGACCCCATCTGCGCCAACAGATTCGGCTGAAACACTATTCATCACTTGAGCATCAACATCAATCAAGCCCAGACCACCACTGGTGACGTTGCTGTCCTGAAGCACTGAGACGTCCTGCCAACCAACAGCTTCACTACTGCCAGCAGTAGTAGTAGCAATCGAAATGGTTTGAACATCAGCGCTCAGCGCTGCCTGTACAGACGCATCAGCCGCAACCATCAGTTGTGTGGCATCAACAATGTCGTTGCTGCTCACTGCCATTACATCACCAACAATCGACTCTGCATCTGCCATCACCCTAGACATATTGGAGATCACAAGATCCAACTCACTTCCAGTGAGATTGACGTCAGTATCAGCAATACCATCGGTGCCAATAAAGCCAAGACCAAAACCAACCGCGACGGCATCAGATCCTTCTGATGTACTGCTAGTCGACGCGGAACTCATTCCACCAAAATCAAGATCAAAGCTCACTCCATCTGCAGCATCGAAGTCGGAATCCTCCACTCCAATCGTGATCAATTCGCTGTAGGCAGAAGCCCCAATCGAAACACCTACGGCATCGGCCTCGCTACTGCCAGCGACGTCATAGTCAACTATGACATCATCTTCCACATCAACCGTTGTTTCACTCACACCAACAAGACGCACGTCCGATACTGCATTTGAATCGAAGCTTGTTTTAATCCAATCGACGGACTCAAGATCCTCAGTACTCAACCTTAAATGATCTGATTGGAGCGTTTCTTCGGTGGGTTTTGAGACATAATTGACAAAGTCGCCAAATTCACCAGATCGCGCAAAGTTTGAAACATTTGAAACATCCCAGCCAGTAAATGAAAGCTTGTCAAATCCAGACCCACCATCAATAAAACCATCAGCTTCGCCATCTACGTAAGATTCGATTATCGCTGAATCGTTTCCAGAGCCCATCCCAACAATTCCGACCTGTTCAATCGCAAAGAATTCATCATTGCCGTCAAACAGATTTGTGGTACCACTACTAGTTACCAGATTAACCGTATCATCGTTGGAGCCAGTATCGATTGATCCAAAGTTAGTGCTTACATTCACCGTGTCTTCGTTGGAGCCAGTATCGATTAATCCAGAGTTAGTGCTTACATTCACCGTGTCTTCGTTGGAGCCAGTATCGATTGATCCAGAGTTAGTACTTACATTCACCGTGTCTTCGTTGGAGCCAGTATCAATTGATCCAGAGTTAGTGCTTACATTCACCGTGTCTTCGTTGGAGCCAGTATCAATTGATCCAGAATTAATGCCTACATTCACCGTGTCTTCGTTGGAGCCAGTATCAATTGATCCAGAGTTAGTGCTTGCATTAACTGTGTCACCACCAGAGCCAGTATCAATTGATCCATAGTTAGTGCTTACATTCACCGTGTCATCGTTGGAGCCTGTGTCGATTGATCCAGAGTTAGTGCTTACATTCACCGTGTCACCGCCAGAGCCAGTATCAATTGAGCCATAGTTAGTGCTTACATTCACCGTGTCATCGTTAGAGCCTGTGTCGATTGATCCAGAGTTAGTGCTTACACTAACTGTGCTAGTGCCATGGCCGCGGTGCAAGATAGATCCATTATTTGTAGTTACGCTTACAATGTCATGCCCCCCGCCAACATCAATCGTTCCGCGGTTTTCCATTACGTTAACCACATCATGATCATTCTCGGTCATGATTCGACCATTCGCGCCATTGAGGCCTACATTAACGAAATCATCCTGATTACCAGTATAAATAGAACCAAAATTCTGTAAAACATCAACACTATCACTATGGTCAAGAGTGTTAATTACACCATAATTTTCGGCTAAGTTGACAGTATCGTCGTCAGGATTCGAATTAGCATATACGCCAGTATTCAAGGTAATACCACTTTCCATGACGTCTCCAATGACGCTGTCGCTACCACCGTTTAAATTAATTATCTCGAAATTATCAATTTGAGTAAAATCCGAGTTTAGCACATTTGAATTTATTTTATATACTCCAGAGTCTATCTGAAGTGAATTTGCATTATCATTTGCATTAAACGTATCCCTGCCTCCTTTGGCATCAATTAATTCAACATTTAAGAAACTGTACAGTTGATCACTTGTTCCGCTGTGATCATCATCAAGATTAATAGTGTTGTTGCTGCTATTTAGATTCATAGCATCGTATCCAGCACCAGCATCGACTTGATCGACGCCAGTAAACCTAGCAATATCGTCTGTACTACCTTGATGGATTCCGGTTATATTGATCGTATTGTTGTCTGAGCTAAGGTTTAATATATCTAGGCCATTAGATGCATTTATTTGATGAATACTTGAGAATTTAGCAATAGCGTCTGTGCTTCCCTGATTGAGCCCAGTAAGATTTATGGTGTTTGAGCCGCCGTTTAAAGTCAGCGTATTGTAACCGCCACCGCCATTGATTTGATCAAAGCCTGCGAACTTATCGATATGGTCGGTGTAACCCTGACCGTATGATGACAATAAAATTTGATTGTCATCATCGTTTAAATTAAGTACATCATATCCACCTCCTGCCTGAATTTCGTCGATGCCATTGAATTTAAGTAATTCTGCAGTTCCTGAATTATAACCATAAATATTGACAGTGTTATTATCACTATTAAGCGTCAGTTTATCGTATCCGATGCCAGTATTGATCTCTTCAATATTGGAAAATGAGGAATTAACACTGCCAATGAAACCACCGTAACCATCGTTTAGGGTGATATCGCTTGAGTAATCTTTAGATGGATTAAAATTGATAATATCATAATCAGGGCCGCCATTAATATGGCCGTTAGAGAACGAAGCTGACTCCAAATTTATTATATCATTTCCTTTCTGAAGATTGACGTTAGGTAGAGAGAATAAGAGATTGTCGATATATGATGATATTCCATCAGACTCAACATTCATTACATTATCTGCATTTGCGGGGACGACGGTCACACTGAAATCTTTTGAGTCAGAAGTATTACGTTGACCATCAACTGCAGGTCCGTCAGCTACAGTTATACGATAAAACTCTGTAAGAACATTATCTAGTGTCGCGATTTTTTCTGAGCTCAATGTGTAATTAATATTGCCTGTTCGTTCACCAGTCTGCGGTATGCTCAAATCTCCAGCTTGATCAATCAATCCACCTGACGCAAGTTTGTAGTAGTGAATATTGTCTACAACATCAGGATCACTAACGTTAAAACTTTGAAGAAATGAGGCTTGAAGGGATCCATTAAATGCAGGGTCTAAAACGTTTAAACTTAAGGGGATGCTAGTAATATCAACTTGATCATTTAGACCTTCAATACTAATAGTCTGATTGAGACTTGCTGTACCATCTTTTGACACAAATGCCAAACTTCCTCTCGCTACTTCATCACGCCCAAGAGTATTGAAATCCTCGTCTCTAACATAAACGCTTCTGGATGAACCATAACCAGTAGTAAATATTTCTCCGACATCCCTGCCAGAGGTAGTTATCAAATCTGATGAAGAAGTTGCTTCTGAAAATTCATCATCACCAAAATCATCATCGATAACGGTAACATTTCCAATAAAACTAGTACTACCTGTAGAGGTGTCATCTTCTGTATGATTTTCATCAACACTGGAGATTATGCGTGCCAGATAATTACGATTAGCATCTATTTTGTAATAACCGGTATTGCCGTCAGCTGATCCCACTTCAAGAAAAACAAGTGAGCCCTTCAGATCACCTGCATTGAATGCACCACCTGAGCTAAAAGGGTTAAGACCAATTGCACCTGCTTCAGTTTCTATAACTCCAAAACCAGTTGCATTTGAAAGAGATATAGATGCAGTTCCGTTAACTCCATCGGCTGAGACAAGTGGAGCCTGCAAACCGGCGAGCCCTTCCTGGACTTCCCCCGAGTCCCATCCTATGGAACCCATTACGGTGGAATAGGCCGATGCACCGACTTCAACAACTGGATTGTCCAAGAACGCCTTACCTATTGCCCCCCCGACGTTGTAAATCGCTAATGATGGATTGAAAGAACCGAGTGGAGTAGAAGTTACAGTGAAGTTGTACTGGCCATCAGATCTAGCCAGAACAGGGTGCCAATCGACATCACGAAGAGGGACCCCAGATAAATTAACTAACGGGGCAAGAAACCCGAACTCATTATCATCAATATAATAATTAATTTGGCCGCGATTTGTTACACTGCTATTAGCATTTAAATCTATATTCTGAGTTAGCAGAAGAGCTGAAAGTTGATCTGCAAAGAAAAAACTTGGAGCTAAAGGACCAATTTCAACAGCACGTATATCCTCTGCGATATCTAGGGTATGTTCTCCAGCTCTTTGAGCTGCTGCCGCCGCAGCCTGAGCTGCTTCGGATACAAAATTTGCAGCGTCTTCTACCCCATCAACGATTGCATTGCCTGCATCTTCAGCAGCTCCACCAATGGCGTTGCCTACATCTTGAGCAGCTCCACTAATTGCATTACCAGCATCCTTAAATGCATTACCAATATCGCCAAAAATAAGTGTTTGGCTAGAATCATTAATGATTTGATTTAACTGATAAAAATCTGACTCGTCCAAGATTTTCCCTTGACCAAGCTTCTCTGAGCTTGAAAAAATTTGTGCACCACTCAATTCACGAAAGGTGCTGATAAAATCTGAAGAAGCTCCAGTTTCACAGCTCCAAAGGAATATATTATTTATATTCCATCCCGATATATCTTCAGCATTAGCGATTAAAGCAAAACGATCAATGACATCACCCAAATATATTTTGCCTGCACTGCCATGTGCAACTATATGCAATTCATCAAATGTTTTATTCGCGAGTTTCTGACTAATAATCGAAATTGTATTTTGATGCGGAGCAATTGTAATACAAGCTTCTTCCGGGTAAGCGTCAGAAAAAACTCTTTCTAGCTCGAGTGACTTATCAAAAATTACTAAGCGGCTATTTGAATGAGGGGTGGTTATTGAAGAGCACCCATGAAGGCCTGAACCGTCGCTCAAAGCACGGGCTTTACCTCTTTCACGAAGTAGAGTCATTACTTCAGTGTATATGCTCTAACATACTTGGATAACTCAACTACTGACAACTGAATTTGTATAGACGAGAAAATATTTTGTTATCACGTTGTATTGATCCATGAAAAAAGTCTGCGGATTCATGCGCTGACTACATATAGATGTATACACAAGGATCAATCTTCTCTTGTCAGTTAATACAAGGCACTGCATCATTCATGCATCTTTTGTAAGCATTTATACATTTACCTCTCTAAGTACTCGGCAAAGCTCAATGAAATGAGGAATTATTAGTTACCACTGGTGGACGGACAAAATCGGCTTATGACTTGCAAGTACATAGATATGCATTAATTATGTTTTTTCACATTTTTGGCCGCGCCCTAGTCAGCCGAAAGCCATTTGGACACAAACAAGTTGCAATCACTATGTTCTGCCCTGCAGAACGCATTCAGGCGAAAGAAACGGATGCTCCCGCTGCTGAGCAGCTGATCAACCCACCCGGCGACGTTCGGAGAGCTTTCGGAACCAGGCGATGTACTGCTCCGGGCCATCGGGCATTAGCACGTCAATCAGCAGGGGATCCTCCGGATCGGTGATGCCCTGCAAGCTGCCATCGGCATGGCTGGGGCGATCCACTTCTCCATGGCTGCTGTCAACAAGGACAACACGATTGGATCGACCGCACCAGTCACCGAGGTCCTGCAGCAGGTTGAGGAAACCGCGATCACTACCACCCCGCAACCAGCCCTTGCCATCAGCCGATGCCGTGGATGTAACCGTGTCTCCCACCCCCACCAGCAACGGCATCCATTCCGAGGGGATGCGCTGCCGCACCAACGCCAACAGCGCTTCGGGATCGTGGGGAGCCGTTCGCACATTGAACGTCTCACCCAAGGGAGATTCACCCCAACGGAGCTGGATGTGCTGATTGAGCAGCACCAGAAGGCCGGCCTCCTTGATCGAGCCGGTGAGCATGAATTGAATGTCGGTGGTTCCCACATCACCTGCAGCAGCTGGCTTGATCCGTTCCTGACCTTGTGCATCACGGCCCAGGTTGGGAGCCACATGTAGGAAGAACGATTTCCCCAGGCCCTGGCCTGCCGCCTCAGCAAGCAACTGATGCATCAGCTCCGAGAGCATCGTCTGCAGGGCCTGCTGAGTGGTGACATCAGCGGGGACGAGTTCAAAAATCCCGTTGAGATTGATGGTGGGTGAAACCTGGGTGTCCAACACCGCGGCTTTGGCGACCTCGGCCAGATCATCCACACCCACCCGCGGCAGCAGGTCCGGCAATCGCTCCATCAATAGAGCTTCCATTCGGTTGGGGGCTGCAGCGAGAAAAGCCATTTCCGCCGGCGAGACGCCGGGGTGGCTCAGGTCGCCAAAGCGATCCTGCAGCTGCACCCCTCCAGCCGCCAGGCCTGGCAGATAACGGCCCTCATGTCTAGGGAGATCGGAATTTCCCAGGGCCTGCTCCACGAGGCGGTTCACCCCGCGCCGCCCTTCATGCTCACCGTTGGTCAACACTGCGAATTGACCATCCAGAGCGGCGACCGCATCCACATAGGACGGGTCCATGCGCCGCGTCAGTGGATCCTTCACCAGTTGCATGCAGACGCCGTCCAAGTCCTGCACGATCAGCAGATCCTCAGCACCAGTGAGTTCCTGCAGCAACTGGTCGGGCGTCAAACGGGGCATGGAGGTTCAGGGGAGGTCGCTGCAGCCGACGGAACAGCGGTGCACTTTTATCGCGCAACTGATTAGTGCCAAACCCGTAAGAAGTCCAGTGGGGAAGGCAGTCAGAAGCACGGATAACAAGCGAAACACCACAGCCAAGCCATCCGGCCAGCGAACATGACGGCCTTGATGCTCCTGCCATGCACCCCACCTGGACAGAACAGTGGTGGCCGATCAGTTATGTGCAGGACCTCGACCCCAATCAGCCGAGCCGGTTCACACTGCTGGAACGGGATCTGGTGATCTGGTGGGATCGCGCCGCATCGAGCTGGCGGGTCTTCCCGGATGTCTGCCCCCATCGTTTGGTGCCCCTCAGCGAAGGGCGGATCAACGAGGAAGGGCTACTGGAATGCCCCTATCACGGCTGGAGTTTCGACGGCGGCGGCCAGTGCCAGCGCGTGCCGCAGGCTCTCGAGAACACCCAGCCCAACAACCGTCGGTCCCGCTGCGCCAGCCTTCCCACAGCCACGGGACAGGGGCTGCTGTTCGTCTGGATGGGGGCCCCCGATGCCGCAGACCCCAGTCAGCTCCCCCTGGTGCCAGCCCTGGAGGAGAACCCCGACAGCTGGACGGTGCAGGACACCTTCCGGAATCTGCCGATGGATGCCGTGACCCTGCTGGAGAACGTGCTGGATGTGAGCCACGTTCCCTTCACCCACCACAAGACCGTCGGCAAACGGGAGAACGCCGCGCCGGTGGAAGCTTCCATCACGGGGGAAGACGCCAGCGGCTTCACGGCCCACTGGGAGGAGGGGCCGCGTCGGGGCAAACTCGGCGCACAATCCACCACCTTTCATGCCCCGCAGCTGATGTGGCATGACCTCACCGCCAAGGGTTTCGGGCGAATTCTCACGGTGGTCTATGCCGTTCCGATTCGCCGCGGCGAGTGCCGCCTCTTCGCCCGCTTCCCCTTCCAGTTCCAATCCGCCGTCCCCCGGCTGCTGATCGGATTAAGGCCCCGCTGGTTGCAACACATCGGCAATCACAAGGTGCTGGAAGACGATCAGGTGTTCCTGCACTGGCAGGAGCGGGTGCTGGAGAGAGCCGGCGGCAGCCCCGCCGTGGAACGCAGTTTTTTCATGCCCACAACGGCAGACGTCTACGTGGCGGCTCTGCATCGCTGGTTGAACGCCAACGGCGGCGAGCCCTTTGCAGGACAACCCCTACCTCCACGGCAAAGCACCACGGCGCTGATGGATCGATACAACAGCCACACCATCCATTGCCGCAGCTGCTCGTCGGCGCTGAAGCGGATTCGTGCGGCACGCCCCTGGGCTTGGGCCCTGCTCTGGGGATCCGCCGTGCTTGTGGGCATCCAGCAGGGCAGCGGCTGGAGCAGCACCGGCTTGGTCACTGCCGCACTGTCGGCCCTGGCACTGCGACAACTCAACCGCTGGGAGCAGGGGCTGACCATTGGCAGCGGCGCGGCCCCCCGCAACCGCTGATCAGAGCCCCGGAACAGGAAGCAAGGTCGGCTTCACCTTGCCCTGGATGTCGACTTTGCCGCCGATGGTGACTTTGTTGTCGACAGACACGTCTGCCGTACCGCAAGCGGGTCTTCAGCTGTGAGGGACACAGCTCCTTCAACCGCCAGAGGGGCATTTCCGCTGATGGTCACCGGGCCTTCGATCGCGAGGGGCGCAGCGCCACCAATGGTGACCTGCTCATGCACCACGACCGGCAAAGGGGTATCGGAGCGGATGGTGACACTGGGCGGAAGCACCAACTTGTCGACCTGCAATCCGCCCTTAATCGCGATGGGGATGGGCCGACTCAAAAGCTTGGCGGCCGTGACCGCCAGAACCAGGCTGGACAACACAACCGCTGCAGGCCAGCGATACGCCATCAGCAGATCACGGCTGGTCACAGGCCTCTGGGCAATGGTTTGAGCGCTTTACAGCGTGTTTGACCCGGTCCTGCCCGTGATGACAACCGCCCAGCCCCATCAGGCCGCTATCGACCAGATGTTGTTGCGTGCACGCCGAAGCAAAAGATTGACATGTCACATGTCCACCACAACGGGATCCCCATCAATGCATCCAACAAGGCATCCAAATTGCGAGCAACATTGACATCAAACCCCACCAGAGCTTGCACCACGCAACGTCACTGATTCATTCCAATGGATAGCATGGAGAAAGTTAATAGTCAGCGATGACGCTTTATCTCTACGGCGGCCCCAAGACCCGTGTTTCAATGCCGAAATGGTACTTAGCAGAAAAAGGAATTTCTTACGAATACGTCAACATTGACCTGGCAGCTCGCCAAAATCTTGCAGCGAGCTATCTGGAGGTCAATCCTTTCGGCAAACTGCCTGCCCTTAAAGACGCCAGTAATGGTTTGGTGCTGTTTGAGTCGGGCGCCATTCTTCAGTATTTGTCTGAGAATTACGCCGACGAAGTCCATGACGCCGCAACACGAGCCTCGATCAGCCAGTGGATTCTATTCGCCAACTCCACACTGGCAATTGCTTTATTCGTTCCCTCCAATAAAGAGCGGGAGTTCCCCAGGCTGATGGCAACTCTGAATGACATCTACGCCAAGAAACAGTTTCTGGTGGGGGATTGCTGGACCGCAGCAGACTGTGCAGTCAATGCATACCTCGGCTATCTCCCCATTTTCTATCCCAACGAAGACCTCTCCGCTTATCCCGAAATCCAGGCTCTCAATGAGCGAACACGATCCAACCCGAATTACAGAACAATCATGGGCCTTTGAATCATTCAATTGCCGTTGAATTTCACGACTTTCTTTCATTTAATTTCCCGCCCTGCTCAATGCTTCCAACTCCGCATCACCCAAGGGACTGGCGTCTGTCTTCTGTGAGCAGTCCTATCGGGAACGCTGCTTAGTCTTGTCGGCATGCGCAATTCCTTCTTCGATCAGAGCCTCGACGCCGGCGCAATCCGTCGGCGCGTGCAGGAGCTCTCGACCGGCAAGGTGGGGTTCTACAGCGTCGGGCTTTATCCAGCTTCGCTGGCCTACAACTGCGCCATGCAGAACGCCAAAGGGCGTCTGCTGCTGGCCCCTCGCCCCGGCCGGGACCTCCTGGGAGCCTTCCCCCAGGAGACGATTGCAACGATGGACGATGAGCACGTGGAGACCGTGCTCAACATGGGCGGCAACCGCATCGGAGGTGAGCTGGTTGCCAACACCCTGAGCGATCTGATCCAGCGCTGCGAGCTTGTGGTGCTCAGCGCCAACAGCAACCACATCGAAGAAGACCTCCAGGAAGCCTGCCGCCTGCGCAAGGAGCTCCATCGGGAGCAGGTTGTGCTGGCCTGCCTGGCGGGATCCTTCAGCCATGACCCGATCAGCAACAGCGCCTATGTGCTGTGCGAACAACAACCCGAGCTCGCCTTCTTCTCCGGCTTCCATCGCCATGGGGCTCTGCGCAACCCCTTCGACAGCTTCACCGCCAATTTCTGCCATCCCAATGCCCTGACGGCCATGTTGGGGGCTCAACTGATGGATCAACTGTCCCCGAACATCCAGGTGTCCGCCGGTGTTCACAACGTGGAGGGCCAGTTCATCAAGGCCGCCAAAAACATGGCCTCGGTGTTCGCCGGTTTCGGCTACGGCTTCCATCAGGACAATCCCGGGGTGTTGCCAACGCTGCTGACCCTGCTGCTGAACCAGTGCCTGGACCAGGCGGCCACCGTGTCGATGGCACGCCCCGACCGTCAACGGCTGTACCACCGGCAGCCCTTTCCGCTCACGGAACTGGGCTATGCCGTCCCCAGGATTGAATCCACCCTGGTGCGCGATGGCGACTTTGAGCGGGTGCGTGACCACACCTTCAGCCAACTCACGGCGATGGTGGCCGATGTGCGCGGCAGCATGATGCTGCCGGTCTCCGGCAGCCCCACCCGCAACTTCCAGGCCGGGCAGGTGATGGCCGAGGCGATGCGCGATCAAGGCCGCTGCCCACATTCCATGGAGGAATTGGAGCAGTGGTGTGAAGCCGCAGGCCTGCGCAAAGGTGGACTGGAGGGGCTCAAATCCCTGCGGTACTGGCCTCAGATCGCCCGCAAGTACGCCATCCCAGCCAACGACGCCTCGATGGTGAACCTGCTGTACATGGCGATTTACGGGCGTGCAGGCGTGAAGGAGACCGCCTACCGGGTGATGACGGAAAGCCGTGAACTCTCCAGTTACTGCCAGGAATCCGTGCGGCCCAGCCACAGCCGTCGCTACGCCGAGGCACTTCAGAACCTCGATGTTCCCAAAGCCCTCGAGCTGGTGGTGAATGCCGTGATTGCCGACAACGCCAATCAGGCCATGGGCAGCAAGATGGCTCTGGACGAGAACGGTGAGACCGGGGTACCGGCCTACCTGGAGCTCATGGATGTGATCGAAAGCCAGCTCGATGCCTGAGTCGGCTGTGGTTCTGCACACCTGAACGGGGCAGAGCACCGGAAGAACGGCAAGGTGCCATGTGAGACCCATGCGACCGTTCATGACCGAGGCCCTGGAAGCCATCGCCGATCGCTTCCATCCTCGCGAGGGGATCAAAGCCATCCGTTCCCTTGGTTCGGGCAACGTCAACGAAACGTTCCTCGTGACCCACGAGGGACAGGACGGCGCCTTCGTCATGCAACGCCTGAACACAAACGTGTTTGAGCGGCCTGACCTGGTGATGCAGAACCTGCAGGCCCTGGGCGACCACATGGAACGCCGTCTCGCCTCTCCACCCCCACAATTGAAGGGGCGGCGCTGGGAAGTGCCCAGGGTGGTTCCCTGTCGGCGAGAGGCCTCCCCCTGGATCGAACAGAACGGAGAGTTCTGGCGCTCGATCACGTACATCGGCGCAGCAACCACCAGCGATGTCATCCGGGACAGTGCCCATGCCCAGGAAGTGGGCTACGGGCTGGGAATGTTCCACCACCTGATCAGCGATCTGCCCATCAATCAACTGGCGGACACCCTCGAAAATTTCCACGTCACGCCGGCCTACCTCCAACACTTCGATGCGGTCGCCAAAGCCACAGACCGCCTTGGGTCTGCCGAACGTGACGCCTGCGCGTTCATCGAGGCACGTCGTCAGGGCGTCGATGTGCTGGAAGCAGCGCTCAGCCGCGGTGAACTCCATCACCGCCCCATCCATGGGGACCCCAAGATCAACAACGTGATGATCGATGAGGCCAGCGGCCAGGCGATCGGTCTGATCGATCTGGACACCGTCAAACCGGGGCTTGTTCACTACGACATCGGCGACTGTGTGCGCTCCTGCTGCAATCCATCCGGAGAGGAAACCCTCTGCCTCGACGATGTGAACTTCGACATGGAGCTCTGTGAGGCGATCCTCACGGGCTATCTCTCCGTTGCTGGTGGGTTCCTGAGTGACTGGGACCTGCACTATCTGCCCCACTGCATCCGCCTGATCCCCCTGGAGCTTGGCCTGCGCTTTCTCACGGATCACCTGGAGGGCGATGTGTATTTCCGCTGCGATCGACCTGGGCACAACCTGCAACGGGCCCTGGTGCAGTTCCGACTTACCGAAGCGGTGGAGCAGCAGTTCAACGCCCTGGAGCAACTGGTTGCGCGGCTGAAGCAGCAGCCAAGTCCAAACCTCTGAGATGGCGCGTTCTGCCGTGATGCTGCGTCAGGCCTGCCGCCTGATTCCCTTTGAACGGTCCATTCCAGCTGGGGTCCAGATCAGCGCTGAGCTGGTGTGGAAGCGCGAGGGTTGGCTGGAACTCAGCTACGGGGTTCTGGCCCGCGCGGCCAAGGGCATTGGCGTCCTGAAGCTGCCGGCAGGGCTGAACGATGGGACCCAACAGGGGCAGCGCAAAGATGAGCTCTGGACCACCACCTGCTTCGAAGCCTTCATCGCTGCCCCCGGGGAGCAGCGTTACTGGGAAGTGAATCTGGCTGCCGATGGCGATTGGGCGCTCTATCGCTTCGATGGCTATCGCAGTGGACAAACGCAGCAGGAACTGAGCACACCCCCAACGGTGCGGCTGCAACGTGGGTTGCACCAACTGCGGCTCGACGCCCGGATTGCATTGGAGCCCTGGTGGACACCAGACGTCTGCCCAGACCTGGCATTGACGGCCGTGATCGACCGTGGACAGGAGGGGTTGAGCCATTGGGCCCTCCGCCACGGCTGCAAGGCCGACTTTCACGACCGCAGCACCTTTCTTGCCGCCTGAACCACACCGGTAGGGTCAACACAGCGCCCCTGCCCCACCATGCGCAGCCGCAATGTGCTTGTTGTCTCAGCCATCACGGCAAGCCTGCTGAGCGGGCTGTGGCTGAGACCAAAACAGCCGCAGGCCGCAGCCGAAGCGGTTGTTTCCCAGCAAGCTGTCACCAAGCCAGGGGTGAAATCACCTGTGCTGCTTCCTGCCCAGGCCAGCCAACCGAAAACCAAAGATGGCCGGCAGTACCCCCTTGTGCCCGCTGAGCCAGCCGAGCTGGCAACACTGCTGGCGGCCGTTGAACAGGCGCTGAGGGATCCCGCCACAGCGGCCGAGGCCCTGCCCGATCTCGGCCACCAACAACAGGTGATCTACCGGGTCTTGTCGACGGACCAACCCAGATCTCAGCAGGTCGTTGACGCGTTACCCCCGCGCTGGCGCAGCGTGGCGAAAAGCCACCTGGCAGCACGGCGTGAATTCGTTCGCATGAGCCGCGGCCGTGGACCGACGATGCTCCCCGCCTGGCGGATCATCCAGCCCGAACCAGCGGCGAAGCTGCTCAGCTATTACCGCAAGGCCGAGGCAGCGACAGGAATCGAATGGGAGGTTCTGGCGGCCGTGAACCTGGTGGAAACCGGAATGGGACGCATCGATGGCGTCTCCGTGGCCAATGCCCAGGGCCCGATGCAGTTCCTGCCCACCACCTGGGCCGAACCCGGCGTTGGCGCCGGGAACATCCGCGATCCCCACGACGCCATCCAGGCAGCAGCGCGTTACCTGGTGAGGCGGGGCGGACTGCAGGACATTCGCCGCGGCCTCTGGGGCTACAACAACAGCGATTACTACGGCCGCGCCGTGCTGCTCTATGCCTCACTGATGAAGGAGGACCCTGCGGCCTACACCGGCCTGTATCACTGGGAGATCCACTTCAATGCAGCGGCCGGTGATCTTTGGCTGCCGGTGGGTTACAACCAACCGCAGCGCATCACGGTTGAGCAGCATCTGCAGGCCAACCCAGCCAGCAGATCACCAAACGGGTGAGCATCGACACCTACGCTGAGACCTGGCGTGATCCAGGAAGCGGGTGTCCAAGGAAACCTCCCATCGCGGTGACGAACTGAAGGGTCTCGGCTGGTCCGAGGCGGATGTGGCTCGCTACGTCGAGCTGTGGGAATACCGGCAGCGCTGGGGGGCCATGAATTTGGAACGGGAGGATCGCCTGTTCCTGCGCAAAGCCGAAAAAGCTCTGCCGGCGATTGTGACCGGACGGGCCGCCGCCAAGAAATCAATCAAAGACAAGACCTACTACCGCTGGCTGCGCTTCCATCTCGATGCGATGACCGAAGCCGAGGCGGGGATGGGCCTTGGCGACGGTGAGCGCGGAGCATGGCCGGTGCTGCTGGAGGCTGAACTCCGTTTGCTCGACCATTACGAGCCCGTGCTCGGCTTGCCCGACACGTTGAAAGCCAAAGCCCTCAGCCCTGTGCGTGAAAAGCTCACGGCCCAAGTGGCTGCTCTCGGCAACACCAAGGCCTACGACTTCCAGGCGCCCCTGATTGCGCTGAAAGCAGAAGACAGCAGCAACCGCTGGAAGCATCTGCGCGAGGTGGATGCAAGTGATCGCACCTATCCCCTGCTCAGCCCCGATGGCGTGGCTGGATTCCGCAGCGAAGCGCACCGCGATATTCAAGAGGTGATCCGCAACACATTCCCTTCTTTGGCGGAAACCGACAAACCCGAGCTCTCTGACGACTAGAACTGGGGCAGTGGCCCCGCCGAAGACCATGTCTCACCGCTTCGAGACCCTGCAGCTGCACGCCGGGCAGTCCCCGGATAGTGCAACCAACGCACGGGCGGTTCCCATTTATCAGACCAGCTCCTACGTCTTCAATGACGCCGAACACGGAGCCAACCTCTTCGGTCTGAAGGAATTCGGGAACATCTACACCCGCCTGATGAACCCCACCACCGACGTGTTTGAAAAACGCGTCGCCGCCCTTGAAGGCGGGGTAGCCGCACTGGCGACTGCCTCAGGCCAGTCGGCTCAGTTCCTGGCGATCACCAACTGCATGCAGGCGGGAGACAACTTCGTTTCAACGTCTTACCTGTACGGCGGCACCTACAACCAGTTCAAGGTGCAGTTCCCTCGCTTGGGAATCGACGTGCGCTTTGCCGAAGGCGACGACGTCGCGAGCTTTGCAGCGCAAATCGACGACAACACCAAGGCGCTCTACGTGGAAGCGATGGGAAATCCCCGCTTCAACATCCCTGACTTTGAGGGTCTTTCAGCGCTTGCCAAAGAGAAAGGTATCCCCTTAATCGTCGACAACACCCTGGGAGCCTGTGGAGCTCTGCTGCGACCAATTGACCACGGCGCTGATGTGGTCGTTGAAAGTGCGACCAAGTGGATCGGGGGCCACGGCACCAGCCTGGGGGGCGTGATCGTGGACGCCGGCACCTTCAACTGGGGCAACGGCAAGTTCCCGTTGATGAGCCAGCCCAGCGCGGCTTATCACGGCTTGGTGCACTGGGATGCCTTTGGCTTCGGCAGTGACGTTTGCAAAATGCTTGGCTTGCCCGATGACCGCAACATCGCCTTCGCCCTGCGGGCCCGGGTGGAGGGCCTGCGGGATTGGGGGCCGGCCGTCAGTCCGTTCAACAGCTTCCTGCTGCTGCAGGGTCTGGAAACCCTGAGCCTGCGCGTTGAGCGCCACACCGAAAACGCCATGGCGCTGGCCACCTGGCTGCAGGACCATCCCGCCATCGCCCATGTGAGCTATCCCGGTCTGGCCAATGATCCTTACAACGCTGCCGCGAAGAAATACCTGACAGGCCGTGGCATGGGATGCATGCTGATGTTCTCCCTCAACGGGGGCTACGACGATGCGGTTCGCTTCATCGACAGCCTCAAGCTGGCCAGCCACCTCGCCAACGTGGGCGATGCCAAAACGCTGGTGATTCACCCCGCGTCCACGACACACCAACAACTCAGTGAGGCGGAACAAGCTTCGGCTGGCGTGACCCCCACGATGGTGCGGGTCTCCGTCGGACTCGAGCATATCGAAGACATCAAGGCCGACTTCGAACAGGCCCTCGCCGTTCTCAGCTGAATGACGTCCCAGCTTCCATGGCGCTGATCCTTCCTGGCAGTTACCACAAAATCGCGGAGGTTGAACGCAACCGGATTTCCTGGATTGAGCCCGAACAGGCTGAACGCCAGGACATCCGGCCCCTGCGGATCGGCATCTTGAACATCATGCCGCTGGGCAAGCAGTACGAGTTCAACCTGCTGCATCCGCTGGGCCTATCGGTTCTGCAGATCGAACCAATTTGGATTCGCCTCAACTCCCACGCCTACAAGAGCTGGGATCAGAACCATCTTGAGCAGCTCTATGTGAGCTGGGATGAAGCCTTGTCCCAGGGTCCTCTGGATGGCTTGATCATCACCGGTGCCCCTGTGGAACACCTGCCCTTTGAACAGGTCAGTTACTGGAACGAACTGGTCCAGTTGATCGAGGAAGCGCGCAGCACCTGTGCCAGCACCCTCGGACTGTGCTGGGCCGGTTTCGCCCTCGCTTACCTTGCGGGCGTCGACAAGGTGGCCTTCCAGCAGAAGCTGTTCGGGATCTACCCGATGCGCAGCCTTGTCCCGGGGCATCCATTGATGGGAACCCAGGACGACCATTTCGTCTGCCCCCAAAGCCGTCATGCCGGGCTGCCGGATGCCGCCATGGAAGCCGCCGAACGGGACGGACGTCTTCGCTTGCTCGCCCATGGTGAACAGGTGGGCTACACCATTTTCGAGACACCGGATCAGCGGCAACTGATGCACCTCGGCCACCCCGAGTACAACGTGGGGCGGATCCTCGGAGAAATGGAACGCGACCGAGCCCGGGGAGATGTTCCGCCGCCCGAAAATTTCGATGCGGCCCAACCCCAGACCCTCTGGCGCTCCCACCGGAACCTTCTGTTCCAGCAGTGGCTCTGGTTCTGCTATCAGCGGGTCAGCCTCAAAGCCTGATCAGGCTTGGTTGCAGCAACACCCCCTTAGCTGTGTCGTTTCGGAGTGGGTTCAAGATTGGCCGAAGGCTCCTGAGCGACGGCCTCTGGACGCTCAGCGGATTTGCGATTAAGTTCCCGCTCCAGCGAGGCGATGCGTCTCTCGCGAAGGCAATGACGGCATCCACCCAGGGTTTGCAGATGCTTTTCCGGTGTGATCGTGATCGGTTGAACCGGATGGGCGTTGCAGCGAATTTGAACAGGACTCTTGTAACTGCGCCAGCGGATCAAGCTGTAATCGAATTGATCACCGAAGCGCTGCACGGCGCGCTTGAGAAATTCGTCTTGGGTGATTCGGGCTCCCATGCCACCGAATGTATGGGACAGTCTCGGGATCGAACCGACCTCGTCATCCGACGTCACGAATGACCATCCATCCAGCTGCAGCTGAAACGGACTGGTCCCTGCATGAGGGTTGGCTGAAGCCAGAGCTTGCCAGGCACTGGCAAACACAGCTTGAACACCAGCTCCAGTGGGAGCAGCCCGTGGTTCAGGTCTATGGGAAGCGCCACCCGGTGCCCCGACTGACGGTGTTTCTTGCCAATGAAGGAATTCACTACCGCTACAGCGGTGCCATTCACACCGGTGATGGCTGGCCTGCATGGTTCAAGCCATTGCTGCACCAGGTGAATGAAGCCTGTGAAACCAACTTCAACGGATGCCTGCTCAATTGGTATCGCCATGGCGATGACCGCATGGGTTGGCACGCCGATGACGAACCGGAAATTGATCAGCGGGCTCCAATTGCCTCCCTTTCACTCGGGGCAACGCGGGATTTTCAGCTCCGCCACCGCAAAGCTGCACACCTAAAAATGTCTCTGCCATTGGCCGATGGTGACCTTCTGGTGATGCACCCGGGCTGTCAGAGCCGATGGATGCACAGTGTTCCTCAGCGGCGCAAAGTGCAGAGCACCCGCATCAACCTCACCTTTCGCCGTTTTCAGAACTGAGATCGCAGCAGCACACCCCATGCAGGCGCTGAAATTAGGGCCAGCAACGTGCTCCAAAACACCAGCCCTGCGGCCCGCTCCTGATCAGCACCCACTGATTCTGCAATGAGCAAAAGAGAGATTGCCGTCGGAGCGGCGCCTTGCAGAGCAACCGCCTGAACCATCAAAGGCTTGAACTGCAGCAGAGACGCCAGAAGCCAAAGCAGCAACGGGTAGAGCAGCAGCTTGGCCACCAATGGCTTAAGCAGCTGCAGGGGACGTGCTTCCGGCGCAATGCCCTGGCCATGAATGCTGCCCAGGCGCATGCCCACCACCATCAGAGCCAGCACAATCACGCAGCGTGAAGGCCACCACAGCGCATCGGCCACCGACGCAGACCATGGGGTCGCCTGAACCAGCAAAGCGCCGATGAGCCCGCGGGTTGCCGGACTCCCAGCAACGCTGCTCAGCAACCCTCGCAACCGCTGAGATCCATCGACCTGCCCCCCAATCAGCAGCGGTCCCAGGCTCCAGACCAGCAGAGTCGCCCCGAGGTCGTAGCCAATGCTGATGGGCAGAGCCTCATCGGGAAGGAAAGCCAGGGCGAGAGGAACCCCGAAATAGGCAGTGTTTCCGGTGCAGCTGCCAAGCCGCAGCGTGGGAGACGCCAGCTCAGCCAATCCCGGCAGGCGCGCGGCACCCACAAGAACAAGACCCATGGCAAACACCGCAAGGCCTGCGGCCTGCAACATGTCGCTGCTGAGGCCACCCTTCAACAGCAGGCCCATCACACTGATCGGCACACCGAACCTCACCAGCGGTGCGGCCAAGCGAGTGGACAGGGTTTCATGGCGTCGTCCAGCCCAGAACCCAATCAGAAGGGAGGGCACAAGCTCCAGCAAGAACCGAAGAATGGACACCTCCATCAGATCAATCGACCCTAGAAAGCTGTGATAACTGATGCCTCAGCCCCAGGCTTAATCTGACTTTTGATCCACCGCGTGGATTCAGCTGATGCAACCAGCTTCACGCCATCGCATCGTGCGCAGTGATCAATCAGAGGATCAGCTGACAAGGCTGCGCTTTGACAGCTACAACGCTGCCTACGATGAACTCGAGCGTTACTACGGGGATTTTTGCTGCTCTGATGATGATCGTGTCGAGTACACGATCGTTTCTGAACCCTCAGACAGTGCTGAGGTTTAAACCACTGAGGACGCCTCAACATCAGCCCGCAAGCTTCATCGCATGAGAGCAGTCTCAAAAGCCAGACCACAGAGACGCATCCCTAGATACAAACCTTTCAAAGCACTGAGCCTTGGCAATATCGGCTCGATTGATTGACATCCAGCCAGCCAACCAGCTATGAACTATGTATCCATTGAGACGCATTTAAAATGCTGACCGGTTCCGAGCTGCTTGCCAAGGTCAAAGAACTTGGAGATGTTTCCAAATCCGATCTGGTGAGAGCTTGCGGATACGTCTCTGATAAGAAAGATGGTGGCGATCGCCTGAATTTCACAGCGTTCTACGAGGCCCTGCTCGAGGCCAAGGGCGTGAATCTGAGCAGCGGTGGTGCTGCGATTGGCAAAGGTGGTCGCAAACTGAGCTACATCGCCAAAGTTCAGGGCAATGGCAATCTGCTGATCGGCAAGGCATACACCGCCATGCTGAACCTCGAACCCGGCGACGAGTTCGAAATCAAACTCGGCAAGAAAGCCATCCGTCTGATCCCTACGGGTGCAGCTGCGGAGCACAGCGAAGCTGCCGACCAGGTTGACGAGTGATCAACTGATCCATCCCCCCAAGCTGAATTCCTTACAGCCCCTCCCCTACCCGGAGGGGCTTTTTTTGCGCAACGAAGCAACCGAGGCCCTGAGGCAACCACACTGGGACTGGCATCACAATTGTTGCTCGGTAATGTGAGCCGGATTGGCGCGACAGAGTTGAAATCCTTCAAGGCAACCGTCGCTTCGTTCCTGAGCAATACGTTTCTGTTGGGGGGCTCAGTCGCCCTGTCCATCCATGTCGTGCTGACCTTCTTTCGGATGCACGGACTAGCACTGACCCTTGCTTTTGTGGCGTTTTGGCTGATCTGCGTGACGGCCTACTTCCGTTGGCAGGGCAAGCAGTCGACACCTCGGACGGTCAGCAAAAATTCAACGCAGGACAAGCACAGCCGAAAGCCCACTGAGGCTTGGAGAGAACGACAATCGGCCTGAAGCACGTCACACGGTTGGGCAAACCGTTCAGTGCTGCATCTGATTGAGGAACCTGCGGCTGCGTTCCTCCCTGGCATTGCTGAAAAAGGTCTCTGGATCGGAGGTCTCCACCACCTGGCCCCGATCCATGAACATCACCCGATCCGCCACCTCACGGGCAAAGCCCAGTTCGTGGGTGACCACCACCATCGTCATGCCGCCTTTCGCCAGCTGGCGCATCGCATCCAATACCTCCTTCACCCGCTCCGGATCCAAGGCACTGGTGGGCTCATCGAAGAGCATCACCTCAGGATCCAGGGCCAGAGCCCGGGCGATCGCCACCCGCTGCTGCTGACCACCGCTGAGCTGCGCCGGGTACTTGTGGGCCTGCTCGCGAATGCCCATCTGGTCAAGGAGATCCATTGCCCGCTGCTCGGCAGCGGCCTTGGCACGCTGTTGCACCTTGATCGGGGCAAGGGTGATGTTGTCGAGGATGGAAAGGTGAGGGAAAAGGTTGAACTGCTGAAACACCATCCCCACGCGCTTGCGGATCTCCCGCACCTGACGTTCTGCATGGGTGGCGTCCAAGCGAACCCCAAGCACATCCAAGGCGCCGCCATCCAACGACTCCAGACCGTTGAACGTACGGATCAGCGTGCTCTTGCCGGAGCCGGAAGGCCCCATCACCACCAGCACTTCGCCGCTGTTCACCTCAAGGGTGACGCCATCGAGAGCTCGAACTCCTTGGGAATAGCTCTTGACCAGATCAGTGGCACGAATGGCGACAGTCATGAAGCGGAGCGGGCAGGGTCAAGCTGAACTTCCAGGTGGCGGGCCAGCAGCGCCATGGCGGTACACGCCAGCCAGTAAACCGCAGCAATCCAGAGGTAGACCTCCAGATAGCGGCCGATGAAAGCCGGATTCGCCAACAGGCTGCGGCTGATGCCCAGCAATTCCACCAAACCGAGAATGGCCATCAGGCTTGTGTTTTGCAGCAGACCCACCGCCTGATTGGTTAGCGATGGAAGTGCAACCCGCAGCGCCTGAGGCAGCACCACCAATTGCAGCACTTGGCGTGGCGACAGCCCCAGCACGGCTGCAGCTTCCCGCTGGGTGGGCGGAATCGCCTGCAGGCCTCCGCGAACATCCTCTGCGATGTAGGCCGCTGCAAACAAGGCGAAGGCCACAACCGCCCGCAGAACTCGATTGATCTCAAGGCCTGGCGGCAGAAACAACGGGATCAGCAGTTGTCCAAAGAACAGAACCGCAATCAAGGGCACAGCCCGCATCAACTCGATGTAAGCGGCGCTGCTCCAACGCAGCACCGGCAGCTCACTGCGCCGGCCGAGGGCCAGGAGGATCCCCAACGGAAGCGCCAAAGCTCCACTGCCTCCCGTGAGCAGCAGCGTGAGCGTCAGACCACCCCAACTGCGTGTCCCCACCGGCAGCAGACCCAAACCTCCGGCCAACAGCCAGAGCCCCAGCGGTGCCATCGCGATCCAGACCAACGGCAACCAACGGCGAACCCAGCCACGCTTCGGACCAGTGAGGGTCAGCAGCGTCAGCGTGATCAGTGCTGCCATCCACAGCAATGGACGCCAGCGTTGATCCGCAGGGAAACTGCCCACCGCATACAGCGGCAGATTGGTGGTCACCACAGACCAGTCGGCTGCCACCAGCAGCCAATGCAGCATGGACCAGCCAGCCCATCCGAGCAGAGCCAGCAGCAGCAGGGTGATCCCGCGATCCAACCAACGGTTCATCAGCGGCTCCTGTTCAGACGACCCAGCACGGCACGGTTGAAGGCAGCCATGCCGCCGCTGATCAACAGATTTAGTAGCAGAAAGCTGAGCAACAACAGCAGGAAGCCCTCAATGGCGCGGCCGGTTTGGGTGATGGTGGTGTCACTGACGGCGTAAAGATCGGCGTAGCCCACGGCAATGGCCAGGGTGCTGTTCTTGGCGAGATTGAGGTACTGGCTCGTGAGCGCAGGAAGAATCGCCGGCAGGGCCTGAGGCAACACAATCCGACGCAGCCCAAGCCCTTCTCCAAGCCCAAGGCTGCGGAAGGCCTCCCACTGGCCCCGCGGCACCGCATTGATGCCACCGCGCACGATCTCGGCAATCGATGCACCCGTGAACACCGTGAGCCCCACAAGAACCGCACAAAATTCAACGCTGAGGTTCAGGCCCAACAGCTGAATGCCCTGATTCGAAAGCCGGATCAACCCACCGATCGGCACCGAGGGAAGGCCAAGGAAGGCAACGAAATACCAGAACAGCAACTGCAGCAGCAGAGGAATCTGACGAATCAAGGCCACGTAGCTTCCGGCCAGGCTGCGCAGCAGACGGTTGTTGCTACCGCGGGCTGCACCGGCAGCCACACCCAGGCCGGTGGCCAAGACCAGGCCAGCCGCGATCACCTTGAGGCTGTTCAGCCAACCAATGGTCAGGGCCCAGAGGTAGCTATCAGATGGGGCATAGGGGAGAGCTGTTTCCGCCAGAGCAAAACCAGCGGGTCGGCCCAGCCAGCCAAAACCCAGTCCCAAGCCCGTTCGAATCAGGTTGACCGCCAGATTGTTGACCAGCAGAGCCACAAGGCCCAGCAGTACGGCGGCGACAGCAACCTGAACCAGGAGACGACGCTGCCGCATCAGGTGAACGGTGGGGAAATCATCAAACCACCTTCACCGGACAGCCGGTTCGCCCCCCGGGGAATCGCCACGGCACTGTCGGGTCCGAGATGGCGGTTGTAGATCTCGCCATAATTGCCGGTGGCACGGATCACCTGAACGACAAAGTCATCGGCGAGTCCGAGTTTGCGACCCAGACCTGGGTCCACCCCCAGGAAACGCCGCTGAGCGGTCTGGGAGGGGTCAGCTGCGGCTTGCTTCACCACCGCATCAACATTGGCTTGGGTGATACCCCGTTCCTCGGCTTCGATCAGAGCGTTGATCACCCAGGTCATGGCATCACCCATGGGCTGATCCCCACCCACCACAGCTGGAGCCAGAGGCTCCTTGCTGATCCGGTCGTCGAGGATCTGATGCGCCTGGGGATCACTGAACCCTGAGCGTGCCGCCGCCAGTTGCGAGCGATCAGACGTCATGGCTGCGCAGCGCCCCTGGAGGTAGCCGCCCACCACCTGATTGAGATCTTGATATTTGATCGGTGTGTAGGGAAGCCCCTCGGAGGCGAAGGCGTCGTTGAGGTTTTGCTCGGTTGTAGTGCCCGATCCCACGCAAATGGACTTGCCGCTCAAGTCAGCCAGCGAACGCACTCCGCTGGCGGCATTCACCATCAAGCCCTGTCCGTCATGGAACACCACAGGTCCAAAGCGCAGCCCATTGCCCCCCACAGCATCGCGGCTGAGGGTGTGGGTGGTGTTGCGAGACAACAGATCGATCTCGCCCGATCGCAAGGCCGTGAACCGCTCGGGCGCGGTTAAAGGCCGGTATTGAACCTTCTCGGCATCACCAACGAAAGCAGCAGCCATGGCACGGCAGATGTCGACATCCAGGCCGGTGTAACGACCATCAGGACTGAGAAAACTGAAGCCTGGAATCTTGCCGCTCACCCCACAAAGCAACTCACCACGCGCTTTGACCAGATCCAGACGCGAGCCAGCTGCACTATCCAGTGACGCGCAGGACGCCAGGAACGAGGACAACCCGGCCAACGCAACGATCAGAACACGTGAACTTGATCGGAACATCAGCGTTGGTACGGATCGGGTGGGATTGTCCCAGATCCCCAGCACATCCCCCACATCCGACCTACGTTCATGGCAATCAGCCTGGCTGTAATGAAGGTCTGGGCCTGCCTTTTGGCCGGACTGATCGCTGGAAGCACGACTCCCTGTGCTGTCGCGGGGGACGAGCACGACCGTGGGACCTACAACAACAAGATGGCGCTGTTGGGCTTCCTTCTAGAGAGTGCTCGGCAACGGGCCCGACGTGATGTTCAAACCCTTTGCCTGTTGATGAGCATCAGCAACGACGTCACCGAGCAGTACGTGGAGACCAACCCTGAGGACTTGCAGATCCAGCAGCAGCTCATGGCGATGCGCCAAGACCTCAGGGCCTGTCTTGCCAACCAAGCCGATGCTCATGCATGGGCTGATTCCTGACCACCGATCCGCTCAAACAGATCAAGGCTTTCCTCGTTCAGGCCAATCACGCTGACCACAGATCCACCGCTGCGGTATTTGCGGATGACCTGATCCAGCGCAGCCACGCCGCTCTGGTCCCAGATGTGGGCTTGGGAGAGGTCAACCGTGATGCGCTCGGGATGGTCGTGAAGATCAAATCCCTGGAGGAAGTACACCTTGCTCACAAAAAACAGCTGCCCCTGCACCCGGTACAACCGCTCCTGATCGCTGATCTCGACGGCCTCCACCTGAATCACCTTGGCCACCTTGCGACTGAACAGAATTCCTGCCAGCGCCACGCCTGCCAACACGCCAAGGGCGAGGTTGTGCGGGGTGGTGAGCATGGTGACGGCAAAGGTCATCAGCATCACCGAGGTGTCGCTCTTGGGGATGCGACGCAGGTTGCGCAGACCGTTGATGTCAGCAGTGCTGACAGCGATGCTGATCATCACGGCCACCAGAGCCGCCATCGGAATTTGCTTGAGCCAGGGCCCAGCCAGCAGGATCATCGCCAGCAGGCTCACCCCCGAGAAGAGGGTGGACAGTCGCGTGCGGCCGCCGTTGTCCACATTCATCACGGACTGACCCACCAGGGCACAACCGGCCATGCCACCGAACAGGGAGGAAACGATGTTGGCGATGCCCTGGCCCCGGGCCTCAACGTTTTTGTTGGTGGTGGTGTCGGTCTTGTCGTCGAGGATGTCCTGAGTCAGGAAGGTTTCCATCAGACCCACCAAAGAGATGGCCAAGGCGGTGGGAAGCACCAAGCCAAGGGTGTCCAAACTGAAGGGAACACCACCTTCACCAAAGGGAAGGCTGAAGGAGGGCAGACCTGCAGGAAGGGTGCCGAGGCTGCTGACCGTGGGGATGTCGAAGCTGAATCCCACGCTGATCGCGGTCAACACGATGATGGCCACCAGCTGTGAAGGCACCACCCGGGTAATCCGGGGAAGGCCATAGATGATCACCAGGCCCAGCAGGACCAAGCCCCAGACGACGGGGATCTGGCCGCCGTGGGGGAGCAACGACGAGGCCCCATGGTCACCATCTCCAGCGTGAAGGTTGAGACCGAGCTGGGGCAGCTGGGCCTGAAAAATCAGCAAAGCCAGCGCATTAACGAAGCCGCTCAGCACCCCTTGGGGAACAAAGCGCATCTGATAGGCAAGACGCAGATACCCCCAGAAGATCTGCAGCAGACCCGTCACCAGCCCCGCCACCATCAGGTACTGGACCCCCAGGCCTGGCCCCCGGGCTTCACCGGTGGCCACAAGGCCTGTCATCAACAGGGCGGTGGAGCCCGTGGCTGAGGTGATCATGGCCATGCGACCACCCACGAAGGCGATGGTCAGCGACAGGCAGAAGGCTCCAAACAGGCCCACTTTGGGGTCCACCCCAGCGATCCCAGAGAAGGCAATGGCCTCGGGAATCATCGCGAAAGCCACCACCAGACCCGAGAGCAGATCTTTGCTGGGGTTGGCCAACCACTGATTCATCAGGGTTGGGCTGGATCGTTTGGCCATCAAAGGATGCCGATTAGGGGCGACCGTAAATCAGAGCGTCGGCAGGGTGCCTGCTGGATCCAAGCGCTGTTTCAGCTTTCGCAACTCGGGCAACCAGGGGCCGAACGCCGCCTCCAACTCCTTGTGATGGAAGGGCAGATGGTCATGAAACTGCGCCAGATGCACACCAGGGCAGACCGACTGAAGGACCTGCCAGACCTCCTCCAACCAAGCAAGACTGCGTCTCTGGCCCGGGGCATCTCCAGGAGTCCAGGCGGCGGTGATCCAGGGCTTCCACTCGGCAGTGCGATGCACGAACGAGCTGGCCTCCGCGGCAACCTGTTGCGTTGCCGCCCCCAGCTGCTGACAGGCCAGGCTGCAGAAGGGATGAGGACGATGCTGCAGCAAACGGCATAAATCCGGCATCACGACCTTCCAGAGCTCAGCAGCTGCCGGGCCCAGCAAGCCAACCACCTCCGTGTGAGATCGCGAAGGCATCGGAGCCGATCCCCGCAAGGGTGGGAGCTGGTGCAACCCTTCGATCATCTGCGCACCGGCCCATGGGGCATCGGCAATCCGGAGCAACTGCACCGCGTCAGCCCTCTCCCAATGCCACTGCAGACTGGTGCTGGCGTTTGACGCTTCTGCCCTGAGCATGAGCTCAGGCAGTTGATCCGGAGCCACCACGCATTGCTCCACCCACAGCGGCAAGAGCGGCTGGGTGGCCATGCGCAGCGCGCTCACCACCCCCAGAAACGGGGCTGCTCCGCAGAGGCCTCTCCACTCCAGCGAACCGGCATCGTCAACCCGAGACAGGGCAAAGGGGCTGCCATCACCCCAGACCCCATGGATCTCGAGCACTTGATCCACAGCAAGCCCCACCTGCCGGCTCAGCGGTCCCATGCCACCCGTGAGCACATAGCCAAGCCCAGGCAGACCCGACAAACCAGCCGCCACGGTTCGGCCGTGGGGAAGCAAGGCCTCCAGCACGTCTCCCATGCGGCAGCCCGCGCCAATCCAGACCGACTGATCCGCGGGTTGCCACGCCACACGTTGGAAATGGGTTTGCAGATCCAGGGTCCAGTGGTCGGCCACGGCGGCCCGAGATGTGGTGCCCCCGCCACAGAGACGCAGCGGCCGGGGACCGGACCAGTTCTGAACCAACTCCGCCAGCTCCGCTGGTCGAGGGGAGACCAGACCGGATCGCCTCGCATCAGCCGCCTGCGCGTTGAAGAAAACGGGACGGTCTGAATCCATTGCGATGCGACCGATATCGTCAAACCATTGGAACAGCAGAGCGACCTTTTGGCCGAACAGCACGCGGAAACCGGCAACGAGCGTCTTGGTGTTCTGATCTGCGGCCACGGGAGTCGCAACCGACTGGCCGTTGAAGAGTTCGCCCAGATGGTGGACGCCCTGCGGCCTCGGCTGGCCCCGATGCCGGTGGAACACGGCTACCTGGAATTTGCACGCCCCATCCTTCGGGATGGTCTTGAAGCGCTCCGCGAGAAAGGCGTCACCAAGGTGCTGGCCATTCCCGCCATGCTTTTCGCAGCGGGGCATGCCAAGAACGACATCCCCTCCGTTCTGAACACGTACACGGCCGAAACGGGGTTACCGATCGATTACGGCCGGGAGCTGGGGGTGGACCGGTTGATGGTGTCGGCCGCCGGGGCTCGCGTTCAGGAGTGCCTGAATGCCGCTGAGCACGACGTTCCCCTGGCCGAAACTCTCTTGGTGGTGGTGGGTCGAGGCTCCTCGGATCCAGACGCCAACTCCAACGTGGCCAAAGTGACGCGGCTGCTAGTGGAAGGATTTGGTTTCGGCTGGGGAGAAACGGTGTATTCCGGTGTGACCTTCCCCCTGGTGGAACCGGGGCTGCGTCACGCCGTGAAACTGGGCTTCCGCCGGGTGGTGGTGGTGCCCTATTTCCTCTTTTCAGGGGTTCTGGTGAGCCGAATCCGCCAACACACCGAGCTTGTGGCTGCCGATCACCCCGAGGTGGAGTTTCTCTCTGCGGGCTATCTGGGCGACCACACACTCGTGGTGGACACCTTCAAAGAACGGGTCGAGGAGGTGCTGCGAGGGGACACCGCCATGAACTGCTCGCTCTGCAAGTACCGCGCCCAGGTGCTGGGCTTCGAACAGGACGTGGGACGCGCCCAGGAAAGCCACCACCACCATGTGGAAGGCCTTGCGGAAAGCTGCACGCTTTGCGAACTGGAGTGCACGGGGGCCTGCCAACCCGACGGCATCCCGATTGCCCATGACCACAGCCACTCTTCAGATCACAGCCATGGCTCAGACCACAGCCATGACCACCATCACCCCCCTTATCCCCACGCCGACCATCCCCTGGGTCCTACCACGTTGAAGCGCAACAACGGCACGCCTAAAGATTGATTCCATGGATCCAAAGAGAACCTGCTGATGGCTTGTCGCCAATGACACGGTTCTCGAAAGCGACAGCAGCGACGAAGTAAAGATCAGGTTTTCTTATCGAAATTGCTTCGCCAGGGTTCACCCCCTTTTTCCACACAAAAAAACGTCGTTTTCCACAGGCTGAAGTTGGCTCGCGGGCTGTGACGGTCAACCTGTGAATTTCCGAGGGAATTGCACCACCGGGTTGACAGACCATCTATTCGGCCTAGAGCAACCGCGCCTCGTCACTTCCCGTACTCCCAAACCCAGTCACAGACTGCCGTCTCATCTCGTCTCAGCCGCAATTCAACAAATGGCGACGGCTTTGACGCAAGCGCCGGTTGTGTGGCTTTCTTGGTGGGTGTTGGACAGGGACAAGCTGGACGGAATGGATCGAAATCACCTCGAGCGATGCCATGAAATGGGAACCATGGAGCGCGGAACTGCTTCAAAAGCCAGCTACGTGAGCCTTGAGACGGAAATCCCCGAGGTGCTCTATCGAGGCATGAAGGATTTCATCGGAGAGCACCCCAGCTGGGACCAATACCGCGTGATGAGTTCTGCTCTTGCCCACTTCCTGTTTCAGAACGGCTGTGACGACCGCGCCGTGACCGAGCGCTATCTCGACGATCTGTTCATTCGCCCCGACCACTGAGGGCCAGCAGGCAGGCCCGACGGCTCAAGGCCATCATCGTCAGCGTTGGGCTCTGCCAGGCCGACGTCGGCCAACAGGCGCCATCCACTACAAGAACGTTGGGCGCACGCCAAAGACGGTTGGAGGAATCAACGACGCTGCTGGTCTCGCTTCCCCCCATTGCAGCCCCTCCCACCTCATGGATGTAATACCCCGGGGGGGCTGCACCTTCAGACAGGGCAACAGCACCCTCCAGGAAAGGTTCAACCAAGGGGAGGTGAAAGAGGTCTTTGATCGATTTGGCTTCGCCTCCGGCGGCGGTAATGCAGGCCTGGATCGAGACGCGCATGTGCCTCACCATGGCCAGTTCATTGCTGCTCCAACGACAGGCAATGGAGGGAACACGCACGCCCCAGCGATCCGTGCGCTCACTCAGGGTCACCCTGTTGTCAGCCCTGGGAAGAACTTCGCCGTGACCAATCAGGAACCCGGTGACGCTTGAAGGGCGACGCCGTAACCAACGCGGCGGATCAAACCGTCCAATGCCACCCCAGAGGCCATAGCCGCCCTGAAAATTAGCCGATGGCAGGTGTCGGCCAAACGGAACAAAAAAACTTCCAGCCCCCGTGAGCATGGGCTGATCCCCCTGAACTGGCTCGGGGAAGGCAAAAAACTGCGATGTGGAGACATGGTCCATCAAGCGTGTGCCCAGTCGTCCTGAAGGGTCGTCCAGACCGTTGCTCTGCTCCCCACGACGGGAGCGCAACAGGATGGAGACGGTCTGAATCGTGGAAGCAGCCAGGACCACGAGATCCGCCTTCAACTCCCTGCGGTTGCCATTGGATTGGTCAACGGCAACCACACCAATGGCTTTATCTCCAGCGGCATCCATCAACAGATGCTCCACCAAATGCGCAGAGAGCAGCTGGGTGCGTCCTGTGGCCATGGCGCGAGGAAGGCTGCTACCGCAACTGCTGGAGCGGGGCCAGGCGGGATCCTCTCCCTGCGGCGCCGGACCAAACCCCCTTGAGGGAATCACGGGATACCCCAAACGTTGCTGCACAGCTTCGGCAAAACGCTGTTCCGCCGGCGTCGCCGCCAGAGCCGGTTGCGTTTCACCGTCCGGCAGATGCTGCAAACCATCGCGCCCACCATGAACGCCCAGCCAACGCTCCAGTTCGGCGTAGTGCGGTGTCAGCTCACCGCTGCGCAACGGCCAACGGACCTGTTCACCCTCCAAATCCACACCGCCCAGATCCTCATCCGAGAGACGCAGGGTGATGCCACCCCAGGTGAGGCTGCGCCCGCCAACCTGCAGGCCTCGCGTCCACAGAAACGGCTGGTCCGCCGGGTGCTCATAGGGATGCAGACGCTCGTCGGCATACAGACGAGGGTTGGCTTTCCAGTAGCCGGGATGCTGGGACTGCTGGCGATGGCTGCCGCTGGTCAGGCCCACGATCCGACGCAGCAGATTTCCCGGTTCAGCCCCGAAGGCTTGCGTGCTGTTGAGGTCAGGTCCTGCCTCCACCACAAGCACCCGAGCTCCTGCTTCAGCCAGGGTCATGGCGGCCACGCCGCCACTCGCTCCCGAGCCCACAACAATGGCGTCCCAGGGGCCATCGCAGTTCATGGAGCGACTGCTCATGGAGGTACGACAGACAAAAAAAATCTCCCGAAAGGGAGATTGTTGATTCAATCAGATTTGGTGGCGGGGGGGAGATTTGAACTCCCGACCTTCGGGTTATGAGCCCGACGAGCTACCAGACTGCTCTACCCCGCGGCGACTCAAAAATCATACATGTCGGTGTCGCAGATGACAGCAAAGTCACGACTGCAAGGCGCCGGACACGCTGAGCTTGACGCTCGGGTTCACGACCAGCAACTGCTCATCGAGCTCGTCTAGCCCCATGGGTGTGAGCCACTCGAGTTGACGCAAGAGATGCAGTGCAACCGCTTGCTTGGCACGACGGGAGCCGTCTTCCACCTTGATGGCTACTCCAAGACCTTCACCCACGCGGCTGAGGCATTGAATGCCCTCTGCACCGCCCTTGCTCAGAACCTGGCCGTGGCTGCGCCGCATCAGCTCGGTGTCGAAACGACCCTCACCAGCCACAAGGTCGGGGTGACTCAGCATCGCCCGACTGATCTGCTCGAGTTCGGCATGTTGTGAGGCACCGAGGTGGGCATAGAGCAAGGCCATCTGAGCCAACTGCAACACCAGGGTGGGAGCGCCACAGTCATCCCGCTCGGCAACCAATTCCTCAGCAGGCAAGCCGATCAGTTCAGCGACCCTGCGGTTCACTTCGACCTGGAGAGGGTGGTCCTGCTGGAGATAGGTCTCGATGGGCCAGCCCATCTTTCGGCTTGTGGCCAGGAAGGCAGCGTGCTTGCCGGAACAGTTGTGCTGAAGAGGACTATCAGCCCCATTCGGCACAGGGCATTGAAGTGAAGCGCTGTCCAACTCCGCTTTCCAGAGCAACCGGAAGGCTTCCCGGGCGTGGGCATTGGTGCCCGCATGGGACGCGCAGCTGATGGCGATGCCCCGTTCATCAACATCCAGTTGG
The DNA here is from genome assembly GCF_023630635.1 of Synechococcus sp. MU1651. Taxonomy (NCBI): domain Bacteria; kingdom Bacillati; phylum Cyanobacteriota; class Cyanophyceae; order Synechococcales; family Synechococcaceae; genus Synechococcus; species Synechococcus sp. MU1651. The sequence continues at coordinate 21,375 of NZ_JAKUHJ010000010.1, read as the reverse complement.
TCGGCGGTTCCACTGCTGAGAAACGGCAGGGCCTGAAAGGGCTTCAGAGCCGAACGAATGAAGCTTTCCATGCCTGGATTTCCTGCCGACATCAACACCCGTCCTCGGCCATCACAAACCACGGCATGAACGCGATGCACCGATTCCGTGATCGATCCGCGCCGCAAGCAGACCTCAAGGGGGGGTGACCCGGTCCGGGCTGCAGGGCTGAAGCCCGAGGGCAAAGTCATCGGAACCCCGATTGGTTCAGAGAGCCTGACAGAGACTGGCACCGGCCAGCATCAAACCCGCTGAGGTGGCCATGGCCCGTCCCAGACGACCCAGGATCGGACGAACCTCATGCCGGGCCACCAGGAGGTCGCGTTCCCGCCAAGACAGAGGCTTTTCCCAGGTCTGCCCGTCGTACCAGCCGGATTCCTCATAGTCGACGGACTCACGCAGAAGCCGCTGCATGACGTAGGTCCAGCCCAGCCATTGCCGCACCAGCAACAGCAGGGGAAGCACAAGAGCGGCCACAGCGGCTGCGGCCAGGAGCCGGGGCGGATCCTGCTTCAGGGTCCAACTCCCACTGGCGATCAGGCTGCACACCGGCAACATCAGCAGCCAGAAGCCTGCTAGGCGTTGGCTCAGGCGAGGTTCCTGACCCGCTGGCCAGGAGAAGAACCATGACTCGCAGAGCTGTTGAAACTCCTCGAGAGGCCGCTGCTCCGGTGGAACCGGGCAGGACACCGCTTCTGGCATGGATCAAGCGGCTACTTCACCGACGGTAAGAAGGTTCTGCTTTCGCCGTGACTCCAGAACGCCTCAAGGTCGTAGTAGCCGCGCTCATCGGGCATCAGCACGTGAACGATCACATCGCCGTAATCAAGAAGCGCCCAGCGCCCCTCATTCAGCCCTTCCTTGCGCAAGGGGAGCAGGTCTGCCTCAGTTTCCAGGCGGTCTTCAACCGACCGGGCAATGGCACGCACCTGAACGTCGGACTGACCGCCTGCGATCACCATCCAATCCGCCAGGCTGGACACCTCATCCACACGAATCAGACGGATGTCGGTGGCCTTGCGGTCATCGCAGGCATCGGCCACCAGTTCAGCAAGCTTTTCGCTATCCATAAACGTTCTCGCTGGTAACGGAGCTGCGTGAGCCCTCCTGTTGGGCCATTTCAGCTCTGGCCTTACTGGCACTCTTGCGCAGCGCCTCAAGCCGGTCTTCGTAGTAGCTGCGGCGGCGCTTCTTACGAGTCTTTTCGACCAGCTCCTTCAACGCGCCCCCAAGACTGCGATAGGCATTCGGCACGCTGTAACCAAATCGGCAGGCCAGATCGATCGCGCGCTCGTCTGCACTGATGGCGTCCTGCAGGCGTTTTTCGGAATTGTTCTTCAGATAAAGCCGATACCCCGCAAAACCGGACAGGCCCAGGGCCATCAACAGCAGCAGGCCGTCCTGAACCCACAATTCACCGATGGCACCTCCGAGGCCGATGGCCAGAGCAGCCATCTCCCAACCGTCCCGGGGAATTGTGTCGTTCTGGATCCGACCAACTTCATGCCAAAACAGCAAATTGCGGTGATCCAACGCCAGGGCATCCCATTCGTCGAGATCCACCTGGATCTCCACTTCATCCCGGCCGATTTCCTCAAGGGTGATCAATGGAGGATCGACTGCAGCAGCTGATTCCACAAACACCCAGCTCTGCATTTCCGGTGGCAGCAGCCCCTTCAGGCGCTGGAGCTCACTCATTGCAACTCTGGTGCTGATCTCCCTTCACCGTAGCGAGGCCAAGTCCCCCAGTTGGGGCGAGGCCGCGTGAGAGGCTTGATCTGTTTGGCCAAGGACGATTTCCCATGCCGAGGCGGTCTGATCTGCGTCGCATTCTCCTGGTGGGATCTGGTCCGATCGTGATCGGCCAGGCCTGTGAGTTCGATTATTCCGGAACCCAGGCCTGCAAGGCCCTCAGAGCCGAGGGATATGAAGTCATCCTGATCAACTCCAATCCGGCGTCGATCATGACCGACCCGGAAATGGCCGATCGCACCTACATCGAGCCGCTCACGCCGGACGTGGTGACACGGGTGATCGAGCAGGAGCGCCCGGATGCTCTGCTGCCGACCATGGGAGGGCAGACCGCCCTCAACCTGGCGGTCACCCTGGCGGAAAACGGCACCCTCGATCGCTTTGGCGTTGAGTTGATCGGTGCCGATCTCAAAGCGATCCAGAAGGCGGAAGACCGTCTGCTGTTCAAGCAGGCCATGGAGCGCATCGGGGTGAAGGTCTGCCCTTCGGGCATCGCCTCATCTCAAGAAGAAGCTGAAGCCGTCGGGGCCGCGATCGGAAGCTTCCCCCGGATCATCCGGCCCGCCTTCACGCTGGGGGGAAGTGGCGGGGGCATTGCCTACAACCCCGAGGAATACGCAGCAATCTGCAAGAGCGGGCTTGAAGCGAGTCCGGTATCTCAGATACTGATCGAGCAATCGCTTCTGGGCTGGAAGGAATTCGAGCTTGAGGTGATGCGTGATCTGGCGGACAACGTCGTGATCGTCTGCAGCATCGAAAACCTCGACCCCATGGGGGTGCACACCGGGGATTCGATCACGGTGGCTCCGGCCCAGACCCTCACGGACCGGGAATACCAACGGTTGCGGGACCAATCGATCGCCATCATTCGGGAGATCGGTGTCGCGACGGGCGGCAGCAACATCCAGTTCGCGATCAATCCCGACAACGGCGACGTCGTGGTGATCGAGATGAATCCCAGGGTGAGCCGATCGTCGGCCTTGGCCAGCAAGGCCACCGGCTTCCCGATCGCCAAGATCGCCGCTCGCCTCGCCGTCGGTTACACCCTCGACGAAATCCTCAACGACATCACCGGCAAGACGCCTGCCTGCTTCGAACCGACGATCGATTACGTCGTCACCAAAATTCCACGCTTCGCCTTCGAAAAATTCCGAGGCAGTCCGGCGGTGCTCACCACCTCAATGAAATCGGTGGGGGAAGCGATGGCCATCGGCCGTTGTTTCGAGGAGTCGTTCCAGAAAGCCATGCGTTCCCTGGAAACCGGATTCTCGGGCTGGGGAGGCGACCTGGAGGAACCGAAGCTCACGGATGCTGAGCTGGATCGTCAGCTGAGGACCCCCTCTCCGGAGCGCATCCTCAGCGTGCGAACGGCGATGGTGCGCGGACGCAGCGATGAGGAGATTCATCGGATCAGCAGGATTGACCCCTGGTTCCTGGCCAAACTGCGGCGGATCATTGAGGCGGAGGCCAGGCTGATCAAGGGCAAAAGCCTGGATCAGCTGGATGCCGACAGCTTGTTTGAGGCCAAGCAGCTGGGTTTTTCAGACCGACAGATCGCCTGGCACACCAAAAGCGACGAATTGTCGGTGCGTCAGCGGCGCCATCAGCTCGATGTTCGCGCCGTCTTCAAAACCGTCGACACCTGCGCAGCGGAGTTCGCTTCCTCCACTCCTTATCACTACTCGACCTACGAGCGTCCCTTGCAGACCCTGCAGGCCGACGGATCCCTCAAGCCCCTTCCCGCTTCATCCGAGGTGAGTCGTCGTGAGGACGGCCGCAAGATGATGATCCTCGGCGGTGGACCCAACCGAATCGGGCAGGGCATCGAATTCGACTACTGCTGCTGCCATGCCTCCTTTGCCGGGCAGGATCAAGGGATCACCACGGTGATGGTGAACAGCAATCCGGAAACGGTGTCCACCGATTACGACACCAGCGACAGCCTCTACTTCGAACCGCTCACCCTGGAGGACGTTCTCAATGTGATCGAAGCGGAGCGTCCCGATGGCGTGGTGGTCCAATTCGGTGGACAAACGCCTCTGAAACTCGCCATTCCTCTGCTGCGCTGGCTGGACAGCGATGAGGGGCGCGCCACGGGCACCAGCATCTGGGGCACCTCCCCTGAATCGATCGACCGGGCCGAAGACCGCGAGCAGTTCGAAGCCATCCTCCGCGATCTGAACATCCGCCAACCCCGCAACGGCTTGGCACGCAGCGAAGAGGAAGCACGGGCCGTGGCCACACGCGTGGGCTACCCGGTCGTCGTGCGTCCCTCTTACGTCCTGGGAGGACGGGCCATGGAAGTGGTGTTCGACGAAGAGGAACTCAACCGCTACATGCGCGAAGCCGTACAAGTGGAGCCCGACCATCCGGTGCTGATTGACCAGTACCTCGAAAACGCTGTTGAGGTGGACGTGGACGCCCTCTGCGATCACACCGGTGCTGTGATCGTGGGTGGTCTGATGGAGCACATCGAACCGGCGGGCATCCATTCCGGCGACTCGGCCTGCTGCTTGCCGTCGGTTTCCCTCGGCGAGGCGGCACTGAACACGATTCGCGAGTGGAGTCGCTCCCTGGCGCAAACGCTCGAGGTGCGGGGTCTGATCAACCTCCAGTTCGCCGTGCAGCGCAACACTGATGGCTCGGAAGTGGTTTACATCATCGAAGCCAACCCCCGCGCATCCAGGACGGTCCCCTTCGTCGCCAAGGCCACAGGTCAACCTCTCGCTCGCCTGGCAACCCGACTGATGGCAGGCGAAACCCTGGCCGACATCGGCATGACCAGCGAGCCGAAGCCGCCACTTCAGTCGATCAAGGAGGCGGTGCTGCCGTTCCGGCGCTTCCCGGGGGCCGACACGGTGCTGGGGCCGGAAATGCGCTCCACGGGAGAGGTGATGGGATCCGCCGACAGTTTCGGCATGGCCTATGCCAAGGCTGAGCTCGGTGCTGGAGAAGCGCTGCCGACCCAGGGGACGGTGTTCCTCTCCACCCACGACCGCGACAAACAGGCGCTGGTGCCCATCGCCGCTCGGCTGATCGAACTCGGGTTCGATGTGACGGCCACATCAGGCACGGCTCAGGCGCTCGCCAACGCGGGATTGAAGGTGCAATCGGTGCTCAAGGTGCACGAGGGGCGCCCCAACATCGAGGATCAGATCCGCTCCAATCAGGTGCAGTTGGTGATCAACACACCGATTGGCCGCCAAGCTGCCCATGACGACAAGTACCTGCGTCGGGCAGCGCTCGATTACGCCGTTCCAACGGTGACGACCCTCGCGGGAGCACGGGCAGCGGTGGAGGCGATCTCAGCGCTCCAGCAACAGCCGAGGCTCAGCATCCATGCCCTGCAGGACGTGCACGCCATGCAGCGTTAGGCCACCGGTAGGGTTGCGGGAGCCACCTCAACGCTGTGACAGCCTCCGTTCCCGTCAAGCCTGGAAGCGACCTGCGTGATGACTTCCGTCGCGCCTACGAGAACCGCTACACCTGGGCGCCTGGATTCTCCGGCTATCGCGGCCGCTGCATCTGGCAACAGGGCGATCAACGGGTCGAGGGCACGTTTGAGATCGGTGCCGATCTCAAAGCCAAGGTGGACGGCATTGAAAACGAAGAGATCCTCAAGGCGGTGAATTCCCAGCTCTGGGAAGTCGCGATCCATCGCGTGCGTCGCAGTTTCGACCAGACCCACGGTGAGAACACCTTCACCGCCGGTGACACCAATGAAGTGGGAACCGAAGTACTCGTCGGCGGCAAGGGTGAAGGGGACAAGTACCGCATCAAAGATGACGTGGTGACCATGGTTCACCGCCACATCCACGGCACCGTCGTGACGATCTACACCACTGATGTCACCGACACGGGTGCGGGCTACCTCAGCCATACCTACACCAGTCAGTACGCCGACCCGGCAACGGGAGAAGCCCGGGGCGGCCGCAGCAGCTTCAAAGACAGCTTCGCTGCTCTTCCTGGAGATGGCCCTTGGGTGCTGACCGAGCGGGTCGTGACCACCGAAGCCCATGGCGATACCCCCGCCGGAAGCCAGACCTTCCGTTTTGAAGATCTCGAATCGCTCTGAGTTGATTGCCGGTGCAAGCCGGCTATGAGACCATCCGCCCAAACCTGTTGAAAGACATGGGCGGAGTCGAGTCGACCATTCAGGCCATCAATGGCCCGATCAACAGCATCGTCTGGGGATGGCCCACCGTCCTTTTGATTGCCGCGACGGGCATTCTTCTAATGGTGGGCCTGCGGTTCATGCCGCTGCAACGGCTGGGCTATGGCATCTCGATGATGCTTCGGCCGGCTGCATCACAAACGGAAGGAGAGATCACTCCCTTCCAAGCGCTGATGACGTCTTTGTCGGCCACGATCGGCACGGGAAACATTGCCGGTGTGGCGGGAGCCATCGCCGTTGGTGGACCTGGTGCCGTCTTTTGGATGTGGATCATCGCGATCTTCGGCATCGCAACCAAGTACGCCGAAGCGGTGCTCGCGGTTCAGTTCCGCGAAACCGATGGAGACGGCAACCACGTGGGTGGGCCGATGTACTACATCCGCAACGGACTCGGCAGCGGCTGGAGCTGGATGGCGGGCCTGTTTGCCCTCTTCGGCATGTTGGCGGGCTTCGGCATTGGCAATGGGGTTCAGGCCTTTGAGGTGTCGTCTGCCTTGAGCCTGATCGGCATCCCGAGGCTGGTGACCGGAGTCGTTTTGGCAGCCCTGGTTTTCGCTGTCGTGATCGGTGGCATCAAACGCATCGCCCAGGCGGCCTCCGCCATTGTTCCGTTGATGTCGATCCTCTACATCGCTGCATGCCTTCTGGTGTTGCTGGCCAATCTGGGCAGCGTGCCTGAAGCCTTCGCCACGATTTTCTCCAACGCCTTCTCCGGCCAAGCCGCAGCCGGTGGAGCCCTCGGTCAGGTGGTGCTGATGGGCTTCAAGCGGGGCATCTTCTCCAATGAAGCGGGCCTGGGCAGTGCTCCGATCGCCCACGCGGCTGCCAGAACCGATGATCCCGTTCGCCAAGGCACGGTGGCCATGCTGGGCACCTTCATCGACACCCTGATCATCTGCACGATGACTGCCCTGGTGATCATCACCACCAAAGCCAATCTGATCCTCGATGCAGCCGGCGACAAGCTCAGCGGCGCAGACCTCTCCATCGCTGCCTTCAACACCGGCATCGCCGGCAGCGGCGTGGTGGTCACCCTGGGACTGGTGGTCTTCGCCTTCACCACCATTCTCGGCTGGAGCTTCTACGGCGAACGCTGCACCACCTACCTGTTCGGTGATTCCGCCGTGCTGCCCTTTCGTCTGACCTGGGTGGCTGTTGTCGTGATTGGTGCTGTCGCCGGCGACCGCGGCGTGATCTGGTCGATTGCCGACACCCTCAATGGCCTGATGGCTCTCCCCAACCTCGTGGCCTTGATCCTGCTTTCCGGAACCGTGTTCAAACTCACCAAGGCCTACAGCTTCAGCGACTGAGCACAGCGGCGAGCAATAAAAAAAAGGGGGGGGGCTGTTGAGCCCCCCCTTTTTTATTGGCAGTCAATCAACCCTGATCGGGCAACGGAGTCACAGACTTGAGCCTTTCATTGAGCTGAGTCGCCAAGCTCTGACGACCCACCGCCAGAACCTTGAGGGTGTCTTCGTGCATCCGCAGTTGAGCATCGGCAACCTGCATGCCACGCACAAGCTCCTTGAGCTCATCAGGAAGTGTGTTGAGGTCGTAGCGCTTGCCTTCAAAGGTCAAGACGGGGTTGTTGGCTGCGGAATCAGTCATCGTTCATTGCCGGGATGGCGGTGTACCGGCAGCCAGATCGTAGAGGGCTTCAGGACTTCTGCCGATCTCGAATGAACTGCCGTTCGCACAATTCGCGGTAACGCCCACCACGCTGCATCAACTCGTCGTGGGTTCCTCGATCGACCACGGCTCCCTTTTCAAGAACCACAATGCGATCGGCCTCCTGCACCGTGGCCAGACGATGGGCGATCACCAACACGGTTCGCCCCTTCATCGCCTGCTTCAGTCCGAGTTGCACCGCCGCCTCAGCTTCAGCATCAAGGGCACTGGTGGCTTCATCCAGCAGCAACAGCGCTGGATTGCCAAGCACCGCCCGTGCAATGGCGATCCGCTGCAGTTGGCCACCGGAAACGTTGGTTCCCCGTTCCTCGAGCAGGGTGTTATACCCCTGGGGCAAGGCACGGATGAAATCATCCGCATTGGCCAACCGTGCCGCATCGCGCACCTCGTCGTCCGTCGCACGACGGCCAAACCGAATCGCTTCGGCAATGGTTCCGGAAAAGACGGTTGTGCGCTGCGGAACCAGGGCCACCTGCTGACGCAGCTCACGGGCGCGCATCAAGCTGATGTCAGTGCCATCGAGACGAATCTCGCCCTGTTGCGCCGTGTTGAACCGGAGCAGGAGCGACAGCAGAGTGCTTTTGCCCGCACCGGAGGGGCCAACAATGGCCAGCACCTGGCCCGCATCCACCCGCAGGTTGAGTTGATGCAGCACCGGCTGGACCGGGTCATAGCCAAAGCTCACCTGATCAAAGACCAGATCACCCTGGAGAGCACCGATGGAATGCGCCTCAGCTGGATCCGAAGCCTCCTGGGGCTCGCGCTCGATCTCCCGCAAACGTCGCAGCGACGCCTGACCCTGCTGAAATTCGTTGAAGTTGTTGGTGACGTGGGCGATGGGATCGATCAGCACGATCAGCCCCGTCAGGTAGCTGCTCAGCCCGGCGATACTCAGATCACCGGTCTGGATTCGCCAGGCTCCGAGGGCGAGCACGGCAAACAGACCCACCACCTCGATGATGCCCACCACCGGATGCTGGAGCGCCACAAGGCTGTAGGTGCGATGGCGAGCCTGCCGGTGTTGATCGATTTCCGTCTCGAAACGGTCCTGCAGCCAAGGCTCGGCGGCAAAAGCACGCACCAGGGGCAAACCTTCGATGGCCTCACCCAGAAGACCGGCCAGTTCGCTCACCTTTTTCTGACTGCGCTCCGTGGCCGCCATCACGCGAGCACCAAACAGACTGATCAGCCAGACGATCACGGGCGCCAGCAACAGGATGGCCAGCGTCAGCTTCCAGTCGAGCCAAAGCATCATCCCCAGCACCGCAATGAGCTGAAGCACGCTGGGGACCGTGTCGTGAATGGTCTTGTACAGCACCTCGCTGACGCGATCGGCGTCTTCGGTAAAGCGGTAGGTGAGATCACCGGCTGAAAGCTTCTCGAGCGCCCCCAGCTCGACGGTCTGCAGGCGGCGGAACAGATCACGCCGTAAGTCCTGGCTCACCAGCAGTGCAGGGCCGGCAAGAAGCGAGTCCTGACCGAACTGGGCGATCTTCTGAACAGCAAAGATCAGCAACGCCAGCCCGATCAGCTGAAGCACCCGAGTCAGATCACCCGAGCCCATTGCGGGGAACAAATCTCCGGCCAGCTGCACGAGCAGCGGAAAGCTGCCGACGTAAATCACCATGCAGCAGCCCCCCCAGAGCAGTTCCCGCAGGTGGGGACGAAGCAACGGCAGCAGCCGGCGAAATCCGGCCTGGGATGGGGTCAGCATCGCGGCACAGTATCAATGGTGAGCTCAAAACTCTGCCCAATGAAGCTGGATCAGTTCCTGAAATGGAAGGGTTGGGTCTCCACCGGCGGTGAAGCGAAGCAACGCATCCAGATGGGTGAAGTGGAGGTGAATGGGAGCGTTGAAACCCGGCGGGGCCGTCAGCTTTCCCCGGGAGATCGGGTTGTGCTTGCTGGTGAGGAGTCCGTTGTCGGGGATGAAAACGCGACCGGGCCGTAAGTTGGCTGCCACATTCCATGGGGAAGCAAGGCGTGCGCAGACCGGTGATCGCTGGCAACTGGAAGATGCACATGACCTGTGCCCAGTCGCGGGAGTTCATGGAAGCCTTTCTGCCATTGATTGCTGACACCCCGGACGACCGCGACCTGGTGCTTGCACCACCATTCACGGCGCTGTCGACCATGGCGGAACTCAGCCAGAACTCCCGGGTCTGCCTGTCGAGCCAGAACGTGCACTGGGAAGGCCAGGGAGCCTTCACCGGGGAGATCTCCCCAGCCATGCTCAAGGAACACGGGGTGACCCACACGATCGTGGGCCACAGCGAACCGCGCAAATACTTCAGTGAAAGCGACGAACAGATCAACCACCGGGCCAGGTCATCCCAGTCCAACGGTCTGATTCCGATCGTTTGCGTTGGCGAAAGCGATGAGCAACGCGAACGGGGCGAAGCTGAACGGGTGATCCGCCGTCAGATTGAGCAGGGCCTGGAGGGTCTCGATGCCGAGAAACTGGTGGTGGCCTACGAACCGATCTGGGCGATTGGCACAGGCAAGACCTGCGCTGCCGAAGAAGCCAACCGCATCTGTGGTCTGATCCGTAGCTGGGTTGGCTCCCCCGATCTGGTGATTCAGTACGGCGGCTCCGTCAAACCCAGCAACATTGATGAGTTGATGGGCATGAGCGATATCGACGGGGTGCTGGTGGGGGGTGCTTCCTTGGAGCCCGAAAGCTTTGGACGGATTGCCAACTACCAAGCGGCTTGATTCAGGCGGCTGGCCCCAAGGTTGGGGCCAACGCACAGCCGTGATGGGGGTGATCAACGTCACCCCGGATTCCTTCAGCGACGGAGGGAGATTTCTAGCGAGTGACAGGGCCCTTGCTGAAGCTCAGCGGCAGCTGAGCCGCGGTGCGGACGTGTTGGATCTCGGGGCGCAAAGCACCCGACCTGGAGCGGAGGAGGTGGGCGCCGAAGAGGAGTTGCGGAGGCTCCTACCAGCGCTCAAAAGCATCCGGCAGAGCTGCCCAGAGGCGCTGATCTCCATCGACACGTTTCTTTCGCCGGTGGCCGCCAAAGCACTGGAAGCAGGGGCCAACTGGATCAATGATGTGAGCGGTGGCAGCCGGGATCCCGATCTGCTGCGGGTGGTCGCCGATGCCGGCTGTCCGGTGGTGCTGATGCACAGCCGCGGTGACAGCCAAACCATGGATCAGCTCACGGCCTATGCCGATGTCGTGGCAGATGTGAAAGAGGCGTTGCTGGAGCGCAGTGAAGCTGCGATTCAAGCCGGCGTTGATGAAAGCCAAATCATCTGGGATCCAGGTCTCGGCTTCGCCAAGACCCACGAGCAGAACCTGCAGCTGCTGCGGGATCTGGAACAACTCACTGCAGGAACGCGACCGGTGCTGATCGGCCCTTCACGCAAACGCTTCATTGGCGCCGTGCTCGATGAGCCCAGGCCCAAAGCGCGTCTCTGGGGAACAGCTGCCGTTGCCTGCCGCTGCGCCCAGGCGGGTGTTGCCGTGCTGCGGGTGCACGATGTAGGCCCCATCAGCCAGACGCTGCGCATGGCGGCTGCACTCTGGTGAGCTCTACGATCTTTGTTCAGATCGCGGCTTACCGGGATCCGGATCTACCGGCCACACTGCACAACCTGATTCAGCGGGCAGCCCAGCCAGAGCGCCTGCGCTTCGGCATCTGCCTGCAACTGGCGGCTGATGACCCGCCCCATTGGGGAACAAGCGCGTTTCCGGATCATCCACACCTGAAGAGCATCAGATTCGATGCAACTGAAAGCCGCGGAGCCTGCTGGGCCCGACGGCAGGCCCAGGGTGTTTACGGCGGGGAAGACTTTCTGCTGCAGATCGACAGCCACATGCGGGCTGTAGAGCACTGGGATGACTTGTTGCTGACGACCTGGAAGGAATGCAGCGATGAGCGTGCCGTTCTCAGTGTTTACCCGAACGGCTTTCAACAGCCGTGCCGGTTGCAGACATCAACCCTGCCTGTGATGGCAGCCGCCGGTTTCGATGCCTACGGCATTCTCAAATTGCGAGGCATCAGCCGATTCCAACTGCCAGAAGAACAACCTGATCGCCCCATCCACGGGGCATTTATCGCAGGAGGCTTCCTGTTCGGCCCGGGCTCAATCGTGGGCGAAGTGCCCTACGACCCCGAGCTCTACTTCTATGGCGAAGAGATTGCCATGTCGGCACGACTGTGGACTTCGGGTTTCAACATCTACGCCCCAAATCGCCTGCTGCTGTTTCATCTCTACAAGACAGAACATACAGATCAAGAGCATGCAGCCACCCATTGGGGCGATCACAGCAATTGGCACGATTACAACCTTCGCGCACTCAAACGTATACACACACTGCTCGGCAGCCTCAACAACGCACCGACATCAATCCGCTGCTTGAATGATGAGCATGGCGAACTTGAACCCTTCGGATTAGGGAGAAAACGTAGCCTGTATATGTATCAACAATGGGCTGGAATTAATTTCAAAACGTCAGAGATCAGCCAAGCCGCAAGAGATGCAGAATTCAAGCCCCTGAAAGCCTGATTTGCCCATCATTCATCGCCAATAAAAAAGCCAGATTCCGGCAGGAACTCTGGCTTTGATGATCAACACTTGGTCTACGATCAGTCGGTGACAACACCCTCAATTCGATCCTCAACCTCCTGGTACAGCTCCTGAAGCTGCTCGATGTTTTCATCCGAGGTCTCCCAGTATCCGCGGCCATGCACCTCAAGCAGGGTGCCCACGATCTGACGGAAGCTGTTGGGGTTGAGTTCCAGCAGACGCTTGCGCATCTCAGGATCGTTGATGAAGGTTTCGTTGGCTTCTTCGTAGACGAAGTTGTCAACGGCACCACTCGTGGCACTCCAACCCAAGGTGAAGTTGAGGCGCTTGGCCACCTCACGCACACCCTCGTAACCGGAGTCGAGCATGCCTTCGTACCACTTGGGATTCAGCAGCTTGGTGCGTGAATCCAGGCGGATCGTTTCACTCAGCGAACGCACCTGAGCGTTGGCCGTGGTGGTGTCGGCGATGTAGCTGGTGGGAGCTTTGCCGTCATCACGCAGGCCAGCGATCAACTTGGTGGGGTCGGAGTCGAAGTAGTGGCTCACATCGGTGAGGGAGATCTCAGCCGAATCGAGGTTCTGGAAGGTGACATCCGCCGTCTTCATCACGTTCTCAAACACCTCCCGCTTCTGGTTCATCTCACCGGGGTTGTCGGCATTGAAGGCGAAGGTCTTGCGGGAGAGGTACATCTCCTGCAGCTCACCTTCCTCCTCCCAGGTGCTGTTCTCCACGGCGAGGTTCACGTTGGAGCTGTAGCTGCCGCTGGCGTTGGAGAACACCCGGCAGGCCGCATCCCGCAAGCTCGTGCCTTCTTTTTCCGCCTGCTCGAGGGCGTGCTTGCGAACGAAGTTCTGCTCCAGAGGCTCATCGGCCTCGGCAGCCATCTTCACGGCCTGATCGATCAGCGCCATCTGGTTGATGAACAGATCGCGGAACACACCGGAGCAGTTCACCACTACATCAACGCGGGGGCGGCCGAGTTCTTCCAGGGGAATCAACTCAAGCTTGTTCACCCGACCCACGGAGTCCGGCATCGGCTTGACGCCAACGAACCAGAGGATCTGAGCCAGGGATTCACCGTAGGTCTTGATGTTGTCGGTTCCCCAGAGCACGCAGGCGATGGTTTCGGGCCAGGTGCCCTGCTCCTCGCGCTGACGCTCAATCAACTTGTCCACAACACTCTTGGCTGCAGCCACCGCAGCACGGGTGGGGATCGCCTGCGGGTCGAGGGCGTGGATGTTCTTGCCGCTGGGCAGCACACCAGGATTCCGGATCGGATCACCACCGGGGCCCGGAAGGATGTATTCACCATCGAGAGCCTTCAGCAGACTCTCCATCTCCATGTCGGCACACACCTGCTCAAGGCAGAAGCGCAGATAGGCAAAGAGCTTGTCGAGCTCGGTGGCGTCGATCTGCACGAAGCCAGCACTGCAGCAGGCCCGCAGCCAGGGCGAGGGAAGCTTGAAGCCGAACTTGGCCAGCAGGTCGTAGAACCAACCGAAGCTGTTGCGCAGGCTGACCCGACCGTCACGCCCAGTGAGGGTGCGAACCATGGCGCCAATGGCAGCTCGGGATGTCTCCGTAATCGTGCGGTTGAGCTCTACATCGGCGAGGACGCCCTCGTCGTTGCCTTTGTAGATGTCTTCGATCGAGCGGCCCATCGCCTCAGCCAGCAGGCCAGGGAGTGAACGCAGCCCATCCTCCTCACGCTCGAGAGCAGCGATGTTCACCAAGGTGGCAACGGCTTCCTCTGCAGTGGGGGGCTTGCCAATGGTGTGAAGGCCACAGGGAAGGAGACGGCTTTCGATCTCCATCAACTGGCGGTAAACGGCGCCCACCAGGGCATCACGTCCCTCCAGGTCGAGGGTCGAGGCATCCTCCTCAGGAAGGTCGACGTCCTTATCGAGGTTGCACTGACGTGCGGTCTCAATGATCGTGTTGACGATCTGAATGCCGCGGCCGCCCTCACGCAGCTGCTGGTAGGAGCCCACCAGCTCACCCAGTTCCTTCAGGCCCTTGTAAAGGCCAGCATTTTCAGCCGGAGGGGTGAGGTAGCTGATGGTGGAGGCATAACCCCGCCGCTTGGCGATGGTGGCCTCGGAGGGGTTGTTGGCGGCGTAGTAATAGAGGTTGGGCAGCGCACCGATCAGTGAATCGGGGTAGCAGGTTTCGCTCATGCCCATCTGCTTGCCGGGCATGAACTCGAGAGAGCCGTGGGTGCCGAAGTGGAGCACCGCATCAGCCTTCCAGATCTTCTGGAGATAGGTGTAGTAGGCGGCGAAGCCGTGGTGGGGGCTGGCGCTGCGGGAATAGAGCAGTCGCATCGGATCACCCTCGTAGCCGAAGGTGGGCTGAACGCCAACGAAAACGTTGCCGAAGTGGCGACCGAAAACCAGCAGGTTCTGGCCATCGCTGTTGAGATTGCCGGGGGGCTTGCCCCAGTTCTCTTCGAGCCGTTCGGAGTAAGGCGTCAGACGCTCATACTCCTCAACGCTCATGCGGTGGGCGATCGACAGCTCCGGAGAGCCCTGCATGGCATCGGCGTCGTTAATGACGGCCTCCAACAGCTCTCGAGGCGTGGAAGGCAGGTCCTGCACGTCGTACCCCTTCGCCTTCATCTCCTGCATCACACGATGGATGGAGCCGAAGACGTCGAGGTAAGCCGCCGTACCGACATTGCCTTTGTCGGGAGGGAAGCTGAACACGGTGATCGCCAGCTTCTTCTCGTTGCGGGGCTTGATCCGCAGCGATGACCAGCGGATGGCCCGCTCAGCGATGGCATCAACCCGGTCTTGAAGGGTGTGCGCCTTGCCGGTGGCATCGTCGCGACCCGAGAGAACGATGGGCTCGATGGCGCCATCCAGTTCCGGAATGGCGATCTGCAGGGCCACCTGCACCGGGTGCAGGCCAAGGTCGCTCTGTTCCCATTCCTGGGTGGTCTGGAAGACGAGGGGAAGCGCCACCATGTAGGGGCGGTTGAGCTTCTTCAGCGACTCAATCGCCTTGGGGTGGTCCTGGCGGGCCGGACCTCCGACCAGTGCAAAACCGGTTAGGGAGACGATGCCATCCACCAGGGACTGCTCGGGATTCAGCGGGTCATAGAAGAAAGCATTGACCGGCTTGGAGAAGTCGAGACCGCCGCAGAAGATCGGAATCACGCGAGCGCCACGGAACTCCAGCTCCTGGATGGTGGCCACGTAATGGGCATCGTCACCGGTGACGATGTGGCTGCGCTGCAGCACCAAACCGATCACCGGCCCTTTGCGGGCTTCCTCAGAAAGGTCGGTGCGGCTGGAGGTCCAGTTCAGATATTCCTTGAGGTCCTCGAACATCGAGGGAGCCAGGGGGTGCCAAATGCCGAGGTCGGGGAACACTTCGGGCTCCGCCACCTCCATTGCCGGGCGCTCCTCACCTTCTGCAGCTGGGAAGACGTACTTGTCCGCCAGCATCAACAGGAAGTTGCGCAGGTTGTCGGGAGTACCGCCCAGCCAGTACTGGAAGCTGAGCATGAAACTGCGGGCGTCCTGCGCCTTCTCAACCGGCAAGTACTTGAGAACGGTGGGCAACGTGTTCAGCAGCTTGAGCATCGCGTCCTGGAAGCCGGCACCTCCGGCTTCCTTCCGCTTCTTCATGAAGCCTGCGATGGCGCTCTTGCTCTGACCGAGCTGGGCCATCGAGAAGCTGCCCAGCTTGTTGAGACGCATCACCTCCGGCATGGACGGGAAGACCACAGCCGCCTTGAGTCGGTCGCGGTGGGGGGCAACGGCGTCCACAACCTTCTGCGCCAGATCCTCAATGAAGATCAAGGAGGCCACAAAGACATCAGCCTCAGCCACGTCGGCGCAGAAGCCGGCGTAGTTGTCGTCGTCGCGGAGTTCCTCGATCAGATAGCCGCTTAGCTCGATCCCGAGATCGCCACCGGAAGCATTGAGAGCCGTCGCTGCCTGGGTGAGGGCGTTTTGGTACTGGGGCTCCAGCACCACGTAAACCGCCTTCATGACGGACTTGTGGTTCTGGCCCTCCACAGGAGCAACGCGGCGATCGGCGGAGCGGACCTGTGTGAACATCAGCGCGCTTTGAGCAATGTGAAGAACCTTACGGCGACTGGCCCTTAGGGCGCGAGGATTTCTGATCGGCCGTTACACGAGCCGACCCATAGGCTTTGAAGCGTCTGCTGCGCTTTCATGACCGCTCCGATTCCCGTCGTTGTTGCCGGTGCCCTGGGGCGCATGGGCGCCGAGGTGATCAAGGCTGTGGTGGGAGCCGAAGACTGCTGCCTGGTTGGCGCCATCGACAACACCCCCGGCAAAGAGGGGGCAGACGTGGGTCTGGAGTTGGGCCTGGGGGAACTGGAGGTGGCCGTGACGGCTGATTTCGAAGGCTGTCTCTGCGCCGTGAGCCAATCGGTGCGGGACAGCGGCAGCGGCGCCGTGTTGGTGGATTTCACCCACCCCTCCGTTGTTTATGAGCACACCCGCGCGGCCATCGCCTATGGCGTTCACCCCGTGATCGGAACCACGGGACTCTCCCCTGAACAACTCAACGACCTCACCGAGTTCTCGGCCAAAGCGTCCGTGGGTGGGGCCGTGATCCCCAATTTCTCTGTGGGAATGGTGCTGTTGCAACAAGCGGCAGCCGCAGCGGCACGGTTCTACGACCACGCGGAACTGACGGAACTGCACCACAACCGCAAGGCGGATGCCCCCAGCGGCACCTGCATCAAAACCGCTGAGCTGATGGAAGAGCTGGGCAAGAGCTTCAATCCCGAGGAAGTGGACGAGCACGAATCCCTGGCGGGCTGCCGCGGCGGACAGCGGGACAGCGGCCTGCGGCTGCACTCCGTGCGGCTGCCGGGCCTGGTGGCTCACCAGGAAGTGATGTTCGGTGCCCCGGGGGAGACCTACACCCTGCGTCACGACACCATTGATCGTTCCGCCTACATGCCCGGGGTGCTGCTCACGGTGCGCAAGGTGGGCAGCCTCGGCAGCCTTGTGTATGGCCTTGAGCGCCTGATCTGAAGGCGACACCATGCTCATCCCTCTCCGCCCAGGCGAACTGCAACGACTGATCCCGGCCGTTGCCACCGGCAACCAGTTCCGCTTTGCCCTTGGCAACCCCCAGCAGGTGCTGCAGCGCCTGATGATCGCCGCCATCGGGGGAGTGATCACGTTCCTGATCTACAACCAGGCGCAGCTCGGCAGCCGCTGGGGCCCCGTCTGGTTGGTGATCAGCGTTGTGTTCTTTCTGTATGTGCTTTGGGGCCCGATCGTGCAGGCCGGCCAGCGCAACGCCACGCTGCGGCGCTATCCCGCGGCTGCCCTGTTTGAGGGCGAGGTGGCGGACGTGATCACGCGTGAGCGGGTGGAAAACCGCCACGAACAGGCCGACAGCCGCGGGCGGCTGGAACTCGTGGAGAACCGACGCACCTGGATGCTGCTCGAACTTGAAGACGAGGAGGGTTATCTCGGCCGGGTGGCCTTTCCGATGGAGAAAAAGCACCAGTCGATCCGCCGCGGCAGCCTGATCCGCTGCCTGGTACTGAGCGAGCGCAAGGATTTCTCAAAGATCGGAGCCCTCAGCGATGCCTGGCTGCCGGGCATGCGGATGTGGGTTGGCGAGTACCCCTTCCTGCTCCGTCCCGCCTTTGAGGAGCTCTGCCAACTCCGCCTGAACAGCAGGCGCTGAACATTTCTTAAACCTGGTTTACACTTCTTAGCAATCAAACGGCGGCATCGATGTCCCAGTCCTCTCCCACCACTCCTGTCGTGCGCGGTGCACAGGTCACCACAGAAGACGGCGGCCGCCTCAACGCCTTCGCCACGGAACCCCGCATGGAAGTGGTTGAAGCAACCCAGGGTTGGGGTTTCCACGATCGCGCCGAAAAACTGAATGGCCGCATGGCCATGCTCGGTTTCATCGCTCTGCTGGCTACTGAACTGGCCCTGGGCGGCGAATCCTTCGTTCACGGGCTGCTCGGCCTGGGCTGATCGCCTCGCGCTGGATCGGGATGGCTGGCCAGACTCCCTGAATGGCTCCATCCCCTCCAGAGATTCATGTTTTGGGCGCTGGTCCCACCGGCGCCCTCACTGCTCTCGCCCTCGGCCTCCGTGGTCAGAGGGTGGTCCTGTTTGACCCGCTGACGGCATCGGAACTTCAAGCCAGAAGCCGGGCGTACGCCATCACCCACTCCAGCCGCCGACTGCTGACCAACCTGGGCCTATGGCACGACCTGCGCGATGCCTTGGTGCCCTTCCGCGACCTGGATTTGCGGGATGGGGCCACCAACGCCCGCGTTCTCTTCAGCGAGGACGACCTGGCATCAGCCAATCGACACCATGACGGCATCGGCTGGATCCTCGATCACCGGCCCTTGATGAAGTTGTTGCTGACTCGGCTGGAGGCCAATGGCAACGTGGCCATGCACCTGGCCGAACCATGCCCTGATCCAAGCGCTGATGCCCTGATCGTGGCGGCTGACGGACCGAGCTCCCCCACACGGAAGGCCTGGGGCATCCGTCACTGGGGCATGCGCTATCGCCAGGGGTGCCTCACCGCCAAGGTGTCCCTGCGGGGACTTCCCCACGACAGGGCCTGCGAGTTGTTTCGCCCGGAAGGCCCTCTCGCCGTTCTGCCCTTGGGGCAGGGCACGTTCCAGGTGGTGTGGAGTGCACCCTGGCAGCGTTGCGAGCAGCGCAGCACGCTGCAGCGCAGTGCCTTTCTCGATCAGCTGGCCGCTGTTCTGCCGGAGGGAATTGAACCGGATTTCCTTCTGGATCAACCCCGAGCCTTCCCACAACAATGGCTCCTGGCTCGCCGCTTTCATCGCGGACGGGGCGTGCTGATCGGCGAAGCGGGCCACCGCTGCCATCCCGTGGGAGGCCAGGGGCTCAATCTCTGCTGGCGTGATGTGGAAGGTTTGCTCCGCGCCGTGGAGCGGGGTGGCAGCGCCGCAACAATCGCTCGGCGCTACGGGACGAGCCGCTGGCTCGATGTACTCCAGGTGGGAGTGGCGACGGATCTTCTGGTGCGGGTGTTCTCCAACCGCCAACCGCTGTTGCTTCCACTGCGGCGTTTGGCCCTGCTGCTGCTGAAACAGTTTTCTGGGCTGCGCCAACTCAGCTTGCGGGCCATGAGTGACGGCCCCATGCAGCTCTGGCGGGCCTTGCCAAACTGAACCAAGCGCGGGTCGCGACCATGGTGATGTCCAGCCAGCGGCAACCCCCAGCAACAGACGCCTTGCTGCAATTTCTTCAGCGGCGTTTGGGGTTGAGTCCCAGCGCCCTGGAGCTGGGACAACGCCAGGCGGAACTGGAACAAGCCCCCCTCCCAATCGTGCTGTGGAGCTTCGGGTTGTTGAGTTTGCAGCAGTTGGAAGACGTCTTCGACTGGCAGAACACTCAGCCGTAGCGCAACAACGCTTCAACGGGTTGACCCGCGGGCAAGGCCTGACGGCCTCCGAGCCCCTCCAGCTCGATCACAAAGGCAAAGCCCACCAAGCAACCGCCGGCCTGCTCCACCAGTTGTCCCGTCGCCGCAGCCGTGCCACCGGTGGCCAGCAGATCGTCCACCACCAGCACCCGTGGTGAATTCTCCAATGCATCGGCTTGAATCTCCAGCCGATCGGTGCCGTACTCCAGGGCGTAGTCGAGACCGACCACCTCACCGGGGAGTTTTCCAGGCTTCCGCACAGGCACGAAGCCAAGCCGTCGGTCGCTGGCCAATGGTGCCCCGAAGATGAACCCCCGGGATTCGATCCCCACGATCAGATCAGGCTTCACCTGGTCGCAGAACGCACCCAACTGGCGGATAACCTCGGCCATTGCTTCTGGTGAGCGCAGCAGCGGATTGATGTCTCGAAACAGAATTCCAGGCTTGGGAAAATCTGGAATTGAGCGAATGTGCGACTGAAGATCCAAATCCAGGTGACGCAATGGCGGTGCCCCTGGCATCATCGCAGCCATTTGTCCTGTCAATCCCTAAAGCACTGCAAACACAGGGCTTGCACGAACTCTCCAGGGGTATTGCGACAGGGTTCTACGACAGTTAAACGACAGCAGAACTACGAAAGAAGGGGTATGGGGGCTTCCAGGTCTATGCGTGCACGTAGAAGAGCTTCTGATTTTCCACCAAGTTTTGGAGGCAGCAACGTCATGACTGGCGCATCTGAAATCCCAGCGTGCCAATCGACTTGCAAACCAAACCGAAGCGCACGTACACATAAAGCATGCTGATACGGCCCCTAAACCAACCACCGGTGCATGGATGCCAACCGCCAACTTATGCATCCTGCACATACGAACGTGGCATCCGGGAAGGCTGAAGCCAGTAATTCCGTATATATGCCCTTGTCGGCAATACGAAAGCCTCAAACTGCCCACTGCAAGAGAGGAACAAAAGAAACCGGAGTCAATACGCGTCAATACTGACAACCCCTCAACAGGGGGCTTAGACGTAGTGCATCGGAGCTAGTCCCATGACCTACTCATCCCTGTTGGCTTCTTCAACCCGTCAAGGGCTTGTAGTTGCTAGCGACCTGAGCGAGGCGCTTAAAGGCCTTAAGGGAACTCCTCAAAAAACCCTCGGATCAGATCTGGATCCAATTGAAGAGATCAGTCGAATACTTCGAGACGATCCCTTAGACCAGCTAAATATTGTTGCTCACGGTACCGCTGGTTCTATTGATCTGGGGACAGGACTGGATAAAGAAGTTCTTGTTGCTAATCAGCAGCAATTTACAGAGTGGAATGTAAAAGAAATTGTATTGTGGTCATGTGATGTTGCACAAGACAAAGATTTTGTTGCGCTTTTAGAAGAATTTACTGGCGCAAAGGTAATTGCATCCCAACAAAAGCTCGGCCTAGGCAATACTATTCCGAACACAGGATTCGATGAGCTTGCTAATATTGTAGCAGGTTTAAATTTTGAACTTCACACTAATACTGTTGGCTTTGATGTAACTCCTGGCGATACCAATGATACTTTTGACGTAACTTTATTTTATGGGTCTTGGCATAGTAATGCTCCAGCTGAAGGTGCATTATCGTTATACACTCTAGGCGGTGAAGATAGCACTAACTGGGCAGATTACAATGTAGAAGCCTACGGCCAGGGTGGAAATGTATCTAACAACACATTTCCATTCACTAAATCAAATAATAATCAAAGCGGGAATATTAAAT
>NZ_JAKUHJ010000009.1:0-69402 GCF_023630635.1 Synechococcus sp. MU1651 | reverse complement strand
CTACTGGCCCTGCTCCCGGCCCTGCTCCCGGCCCTGCTCCCGGCCCTGCTCCCGGCCCTGCTCCCGGCCCTGCTGCCGGTCCTGCTGCCGGTCCTGCTCCCGGTCCTGCTGCCGGTCCTGCTGCCGGTCCTGCTGCCGGCCCTGCTGCCGGTCCTGCTGCCGGCCCTGCTGCCGGCCCTGCTGCCGGTCCTGCTGCCGGCCCTGCTGATCCCGGTTCCCTTGGTTCTGCTCCTGTTACCGGCGGTTTTGTCCCTGGAACTGTTCTTTCTCCACTCCCCGGGGGGGGGTTTTAACCCGGGGTGCCTGTGGGTGCAGGAGGTGTCGTTCTTCCACCGCCCCCACCATTGCCTGGCGGTTTTTCTCCAGGCGATGTTTCACCGAACGAAGTTGCTAATTTCACACCAGATGAAATAAAAGATTTCACGCCCGGTCAATTTGCTTTCCTGCCCGGAGAGGCTGTTGGTGCTCTGAGTTTTGAGCAATTTGATGCGCTTGATGAAGATGTGTTTGGTGGCTTCCAGCAGGACCAAATTGCTGCCTTGCCGGAAGAATTCTTCGGTGAGTTTGATCCAAACGGCTTTGAAGAACTCTCGCAAGGCGCCTTTGCTGGCTTCAAGCCAGAAACATTTGAGGCTTTACCTGATGATTTCATTGGGAAGGTAAAGGCTGAACAGCTCTCTGGGCTCGATGTGCAGGTCGTCAAGAATTTTGATGTTGATGACTTTGCCCGGCTTTCTGATAATGCATTTTCAGGTTTTACTGGTGAGCAATTTAGGGCTCTTCCAAAAGATGTGGTTTCCGAAATCACTCTAGGGGGCTTTGGAAAACTCTCGCAAGATGCCTTCGCTGGCTTCAAGCCAAAAACATTTGAGGCTTTACCGGATGAGTTTATTGGGAAGGTAAAGGCTGAACAGCTTGCTGGGCTTGGTGCGAAGATCTTCAAGAAATTTGGTGTTGATGACTTCACCCGGCTTTCTGATAATGCATTTTCAGGTTTTACTGGTGAGCAATTTAGGGCTCTTCCAAAAGATGTGGTTTCTGAAATCACTCTAGGGGGCTTTGGAAAACTCTCGCAAGATGCCTTCGCTGGCTTCACGCCAAAAACATTTGAGGCTTTACCGGAAAAGTTTATTGGGAAGGTAAAGGCTGAACAGCTCGCTGGGCTTGGTGCGAAGATCTTCAAGAAATTTGGTGTTGATGACTTCACCCGGCTTTCTGATAAGGCATTTTCAGGTTTTACTGGTGAGCAATTAAGGGCTCTTTCAAAAAATGTGATTTCTGAGATCACTCCAGATCAGTTCTCTAATCTTAGCTCTGATGCAATCACCGGTTTAAAAAACGCTGCAGTTTTGGATTTTGGTCCCTCAATTTTTGAGGAACTCGATGCCGAACAAATAGCTGGCTTCCGCCCAAAAGTATTCAAGAAATTGGATGGGGATCAGATTGAAGCTATTGATCCCGATGCTTTTGCTGGACTAACATCTGAGCAAGTTGCAAAGTTCAATCAGGAGGTCGTCAGTAATTTCGACAAAAAGCAGATTCGCTCGATTGCTCCGGAAGGCCTAGCCTCCTTGCCTGATCCAGTTTTTAGATCGCTGGAGGACGACCTTTCGGCATCACAGCTTGAGGGGCTTGCTGCGTTCGCCGTTCCAGATGTTGCCGCACTGGTGATCTGATTCAACTTCGTTCAAACCGGTCTTTTGAAGGAGCCCTTTGGGGCTCCTTTTTTGGAGCGAAGTTTTATTTCGCCTCCATCCAGTTCGCGCCGACGCCAGTCTCCACTACCAAGGGAACACTCAGCGCAACGGCCTGTTCCATGGTCTGCACCACCAGCTCTCGGATGGCGTCCAGGGCGTCCGGCGCCACCTCGAGCACCAGTTCGTCGTGCACCTGCAGCAGCAGCTGGGCCGGTAGGCCCTGACGCTGCAGGGCGTCTTGCAGCTGCACCATCGCCACTTTGATGATGTCGGCACTCGAGCCCTGAATCGGGGCATTGGCAGCCGCCCGCAGTTGCTGCGCCTCCATGCCACCGCGTCGGGCCACATCGAGGTCGATCTCCAGGGGGTCCTTGCCCAGCAGCCGCCCCAGGCCGTTGCGATCGAAGTGGAACGGCCGCCGGCGGCCGAGGATGGTTTCCACGTAACCGCGGCTGAGGGCGAGCCGCTCCTGCAGCTCGAGGAAGGCGAACACCTTCGGGTAGCGCTGCTTGTACTTGGCCAGGAACTCCTTGGCTTCGCTCTGGCTCACGCCGGTTTCCCGGGCGAAGCGCTGGGCTCCCATGCCGTAGATCACACCGAAGTTGATCGTTTTGCCGAGCCGACGCTCGTCCGGGCTGACCTCGGCCTTGTCCAGCAGCAGCCTGGCGGTCAGCGCGTGCACGTCGTCGCCGCTGCGGTAGGCCTCCTGCAGCACCTCTTCTCCAGAGAGGTGGGTGAGGATGCGCAGCTCGATCTGGGAGTAATCAGCGCTAAGCAGGGTCCAGCCCTCCTGCGGCAGGAAGGCCTTGCGGATCCGCCGGCTGTACTCGGTGCGCACCGGAATGTTCTGCAGGTTGGGGTTGCTGCTGCTCAGCCGCCCCGTTGCCGTTACGGCCTGGTTGAAATCGGTGTGGACCCGCCCGGTTTCCGCCTCCACCAGCTGCGGCAAGGCGTCGATGTACGTGCTCTTGAGCTTGCTGAGAACCCGGTGCTCCAGCACCAGGGGCACCACCGGGTGGTCGTTGCCGAGTTTCTCCAGCACGGTGGCGTCGGTGCTGAAGCCGGTTTTGGTGCGCCGGGATTTCTTGCGATCCAGGCCCAGGGTGTCGAAGAGCAGCTCC
The DNA here is from genome assembly GCF_023630635.1 of Synechococcus sp. MU1651. Taxonomy (NCBI): domain Bacteria; kingdom Bacillati; phylum Cyanobacteriota; class Cyanophyceae; order Synechococcales; family Synechococcaceae; genus Synechococcus; species Synechococcus sp. MU1651. The sequence goes on along the minus strand of NZ_JAKUHJ010000009.1, from coordinate 66,584 downwards.
CCCAGCTGCTTGGGTGAGGCCAGGTTGAAGTCCACACCCGCGGCCGCTTTGGCGTCGGATTCCAGCTGCTGCAGGGTGGTGCCCATCTCCTCGGAAAGGCCCTGGAGATAGGGCACATCAATGCGGATTCCGGTGGATTCCATCCGGGCCAGCACCGGTTCCAGCGGCTGCTCCACCTGCTCCAGCAATGGCAGCAACTGCGGACCCATGGCCTCAAGCTGACGTCGCAGCAGCAGGGCGAGGCGATGTGTGACGTGCACGTCCATGCCGCAGTACAGGCTGGCGGGCTCCAGCGGCACATCGGCGAAGGTTTGCTTCTTGCCCACCAGATCGGTGAAGGCGGTGGGCTGGAAGCCGAACTCCCGTTCGGCCATCAGCTCCAGACCATGTTTGGCCGCGGCATCCCGCAGGTAATCAGCCAGCAGCGTGTCGATCACGACGCCCTCCAGGGCAACGCCATGCCGCAACAGGATCAAGCGGTCGTATTTTGCGTTCTGCAGGGCCTTGGGGTGGTTGCTGCTGGCCAGCCAGGGGGCAAGGGCGGTGAGCACGGTTTCCAACGGCAGCTGCTCCGGGCTGCTGTCTTCGCTGCCTTTGTGGCCCAGCGGGATGTAGGCGAGCGCGTCCGGGGCCTCTCCCCAGCAGATACCGATGCCCACCAGTTCGGCGCGGAACGGGTTGAGGTCGGTGGTCTCGGTGTCGAAGGCCACAGGCAGGTTGCTGTTGGTGCAGGTCATCAGCCTTTGCACCAGGGCATCCAGGGCCGTTTCGGTCTGGATTAGCTGCGGCTTCAGGGCCGGCAGCCCCACGTCGTCTTGGGTTGTCGGCTCGGTTGCGGCCTCTGCAGCTGCCGGTTCTGTGGTGGCTGAGCGGCGGGGGGTCTTGGCTGCAGCGGCCTCCGCATTGGCCCCGTAGCCCCCTTCGGAAAAGGCGGCCACGAAGCCGCCCACCTGGCGCAGCAGGCTGTTGAGCTCGAGGTCTTCCAGGCAACTGCTCAGGCCATCAGCATCCACCGACGACAGCGGCAGGCTGGGTTCCTTGGGCAGGGGAACATCCACGAGAATCTCGGCCAGCTTGCGCGACAGGTAGGCGTTGTCGCGGTCGGCGCGCAGCTTCCCTTTCAGTGCACCTTTGATGGCGCCCCGGCTGGCTTTCGGCCCTTCGGCTTCCACTTGCTCGAGGGTGGCGTACACCGCGTCGAGGTCGCTGTTGTCCTTCAGCAGGTTGATGGCTGTTTTGGGGCCAACACCACGCACGCCGGGGATGTTGTCGGAGCTGTCCCCGGTGAGGGCCTTGAGGTCCACCACCTTGTCGGGCATCACGCCGAGCTTGCCGAGCACCCCCTCTTCGCGGATCAGTGTTGGGCCACTGCTTTTGGCGTAGGGGCCGCCACCCATGTAGAGCACTGCGATGTCGCGGCTGTCATCCACCAGCTGGAACAGGTCGCGGTCTCCCGAAAGGATCCGCACGCCCCATCCCGAGTCGGCCGCTCGGTTCGCCAGGGTTCCCAGCACATCGTCGGCTTCGTAGCCCGGTGCCATGCAGAGGGGGAGCTGCAGGTGCGTTTCGAGGATCTGCTGCAGCTGTTCGAGGTCCTGGAAGAACACCTCAGGGGCCACATCCCGGTGGGCCTTGTAGTTGGCGTCCGCCTTGTGGCGGAAGGTGGGCTCGGCTGTGTCGAAGGCGATGGCAACGCCTTCTGGCTTCAGGGTTTTGCTGTTGTCCAGCAGGGCTTTGAGAAAGCCGTAGGTCACGCTGGTGGGCCGGCCGTCTTTGGTGGCCAGACCGCCTTCCCCCCCCTTGCTGAAGGCGTAGAAGCTGCGGAATGCCAGGGAATGGCCATCCACAAGCAGCAGAAGGGGCTTGGCGGTGGCCTCAGGCATGACGGTGTTGAAAGTGTGGGTGGATCAATCGCGGCGATCTGCCCATGGGGGCAGATCGATGAACACGCGGGTTCCTGATTCGAGACCGTTCAGGATCGCAGTCTTGTCGCCGCTGCTGTTGCCCAGTTCCACCGGCTGAAAACGTGGTTGCTGGTTTTCATCCACCAGCAACACACCCTGTTGGCCGTCTTCAAGGGTGATCGCCACGGTGGGCACCAGGATTTCGGGCGCACCGCGCCCGGTTTGGAAATTGATGTCGGCGGTCATGCCGATCTTCAGTTTCTTCTGCGGGTTGACGAAGTTCAGCTTCACTTCAAAGGAGGTGACGCTGTTTTCTTTCGCGGCGCGGGGGGCAACCTCACTCACCGTTGCCTGGAAGCGCTCATCGGGATAGGCATCCACCCGGATCTGGGCGGTTTGTCCGGGCTGGATGCGACCGATGTCGCTTTCCGGAACCCGGGCCCTCACCTCCAAGCCTTGCGAGAGCTCAACGATCGAGGCGCTGGTGGCACCGGCTGTGGCCGAGGCGGCTGTGGTGGGGGTCACAAACGACCCCGGTTCGGCGTAGCGCGCTGTGATCGTTCCTGAGAAGGGGGCGCGGATCGTCTTTTCTCGACTCTCCTGTTCCAGTTGCTCCACCCGTTCTCGGGCTGCCACCAGACCCGCCTGCCTGGCCAGCATCTCGAAGCGCGCATCGCTGAAGTCATCAGCGCTGAGCGCGCCGCTGGCATACAGCTGGCTGCGACGTTCGAAATCCTCCCTCTTGTTCTGATAGTTGGCGTCGGCCTGACGCAGCAGAGCCTGCTTCTCCTGCAGCCGATCATCGAGATCGCCGCGATCCATCACCGCCAGCACCTGCTCGTTCTCCACCACATCCCCTTCATCCACCATCAGCTCCGCCAGCAGACCCGGCTGGCGCGGACTCACGTTCACCTTCTGCTGGGCCTGCAGTTCCCCGCTGGCGCTGATCACTCCAGAGAGCACGCCGCGTTCAGCTGTGGTGGTGAAGGGCGTCAGATCCCGTTGACGGTTGCTCCAAGGACCGAAACGCAGCAGCAGCCCACCCCCGCCGAGGGCCAGCAGCAGCACTCCCACCATTGCGGTTTTGCGCCGTCTGGATCGTGCTTTTGCCACTGAGGCCAGCTCTGCTTCAGGCGATGGGGACGCAGGGGAGCGCAAGGACTGCAGCATGGGCCCACAAAACTTCACAACAGTCTCGCCGCTGGCCGGTAGATTCCGCCGATGCTCAAAGCCGGAATTGTCGGATTGCCCAACGTGGGCAAGTCCACCTTGTTCAATGCGTTGGTCGCCAATGCTCAGGCGCAGGCTGCCAATTTTCCGTTCTGCACGATCGAGCCCAATGTCGGCACCGTGGCGGTGCCCGATGAACGATTGGACCGGCTCACAGAACTGAGCAAAAGCCAGGACACCATTCCGACCCGGATGGAGTTTGTCGACATTGCTGGTCTGGTGAAAGGCGCCAGCCAGGGCGAAGGTCTGGGCAACAAGTTTCTGGCCAACATCCGTGAGGTGGACGCGATCGTTCACGTGATCCGCTGCTTCGAGGACGATGACGTCATCCACGTTTCCGGGTCAGTGGGTCCCTCCCGGGATGCGGAGGTGATCAATCTGGAGCTGGGTCTGGCGGATCTGGCTCAGATTGAGAAGCGCCGGGAGCGTCTCAAGAAGCAGATGCGCACCAGCAAAGAAGCGCAGGTGGAAGACGCTGCTCTTGAACGGATTCAGGCGGTGCTCGAGAACGGTGGTGCGGCTCGCAGCGTCGATCTGAACGATGAAGAAGCGGCGATGATCAAGCCCTTGGGGCTGTTGACCGCCAAGCCGATCATCTACGCCACCAATGTGAGTGAAGACGACCTGGCTGAAGGCAATGCCTTCTGCACCGAGGTGGTTGAACTGGCCGCCAAGGAAGGTGCCGAAACGGTGCGGATCTCTGCCCAGGTGGAAGCGGAGCTGGTGGAACTGGGAGATGAGGAAACCGCGGACTATCTGGAAGGTCTCGGGGTAACGGAAGGCGGTCTGCAAAGCCTGATTCGGGCCACCTATCGATTGCTCGGGCTGCGCACTTACTTCACCACCGGTGAAAAGGAAACAAGGGCCTGGACGTTCAAAGCCGGGATGACCGCCCCGCAGGCTGCCGGTGTGATTCACACCGATTTCGAGCGGGGCTTCATCCGCGCTCAGACCATCGGTTGGGAAAAGCTGCTAGAGGCCGGCTCACTGGCAGAAGCCCGCAACAAAGGCTGGCTGCGCAGTGAAGGAAAGGAGTATGTGGTGGATGAAGGCGATGTGATGGAGTTTCTGTTCAACGTTTAGTCAAAGCATTTGATTCCCTAGACATTCCCTCTAGCGCTCTTTGACTTTTCAAGAGTGCTTTATTGGGGAAATATCAGTGATCTCTAGTTGGTTCGCCTAGAGCAAGCCCGGAATGCACTTGTATCCCTTGAGGAACTTGCTCAACTTTCCACCCTTTATGATCTCACTTCCAATTTTCTCGCATTGATTCAGGGATTCAACCGGAATGAGTTCGATCTCCTGGGTGATTGTGCTTAGAACCAGGTAAGCCGCTTTCTTGCGCTCTCCGTGAGCCACCAATGCCCATCCATCGTGCTGAGCGGCACTGGCAAGCGGCGAAAGCATGGCGGCAAGCAGCATTGCCGTGAACCATTTCATTGACCGAGCTGATCTTGCTTTTGCGGTGTTGTGGTCAACACCGTTTGGCTGCTGATCATTCCTTGGAAAGGCCATAGAGCTTGAACATCTTTCCCTGGTTGAGATTGGTTGGTGCGACAAAAAGAGGGGTTAGGTCTTCTTCAGTGTTTATCTTCAGCATCTAACTGAGCGATGGCTTTGTCTTCGTCCTCGGATGGTCTTTATCCTCTGGCGTCAGTTCTTATCGATGCTGTTGACCTGAACTGCCCGCTAGAGCATCAATGCGTTGTTGTTCCGGTTGGGAGATGTCATTGCCTGTTGCTGTCGCCCCGTAGCGCGGCTTGAGGCTGCGAAGGCTGGGGAGCACGACCAGGCAGGCCCCGCCCATCAATAACCAGAGCAGCAGGCCATTGTTTTGAAGGTCGAGCAGGGCTCCACCTGCGAGGGGCGCCACGATGGCGCTGATGGCGAAGCACTGGGAAAACAGCGCCATCGCCAAACCACGGTGTTCTGGTGGTGTTTCTTCAATGACGGCTTCTGTGGCCGTGGGCAGGAAAGCGGCCTGGGCGAAGGCCATTGGCAGCAGGGCTGCCAGCACCAGGATCGTTCCGTTCTCGAACAAAGAGGACAGGGCAATCAGGCTGCAGCCAAGGCTGAATCCCGCCAGGCTCAGGCCGAGGCCGAAGGCAACGCTGCGCTCCGCCAGCCAACGGCCCACCGGCCACTGCAGGCTCACCAACAAGGTCAACTGAAGGGCGATCAGGGCACTGCTGTGGCTTTCGCTCAATGCCGGTCGCACCAGTCCGCCGCGCACCAGATCGAGGGGAAGCGCACTTTGTTGAAGAGCCAGGATCCCGGTCGCCACCACACTGATCAGCAGCACCGGCAGCAGGGGAAGCAACCAGGGCAGTCGGGTTGTTGGCCGTGGCCGTTGGCCAAGCGGATCTGGGCTGTTGCCGCTGAGGTTGCCGTAGGGCGGACCGTCCTGGAGGGGAACAAGGCTGATCAGCACCAACACAGCGCCCATGCACACCGCCTCAACGCTGTACACCGTTCGCAGCACTCCCAAGCTGGCGGCAATGGTTCCGATCAGCGTGCCAATGCCGATCCCCAGAGCATCGGCACTGCGCACCAGGGCGTAGCCCCGGCTGGAGGGAAGGTTGCCGCAACTCAGGGGAACGGCCAATTCGATGGCAGGCCAATACAGACCCGCCGCGCATCCCAGCAGCAGTTGTCCGAGCAGGTAGCTGTTGTAGCTGTTGGCCTGCAGCAGGATCAGATCAGCTGAAATGGCCAACAGGGTTGTGCCCCTTACCGGCCAGGAGCAGCGGATGCCGCGATCGAGCAGTGCGCCGCTCAGCAAACGCACCACTGTGCCGATCAGGGCAGAGACGGCCAGGCCGCTGCCCACTTCACGCGCTGAGAAGTCGATCGCATGAAAGATCAGCGGCGTCATGAACATCACCCCGCCTGCACCGATGGACGCCAGGAACCTGAGTCGGGTGACATTTCTCAGGGGTGATGGAAACTGGTTCCACCACCGAAGAGGGTCGGGCGTTGCTGCGCGGACGCTTAACAGGACGATGCATCGCAATGGGCTTGTTGGGCAGTCTGCTGCTCAGCACGTGCGGATCGTGGCCTGTTGGCTCCACAGAACGTGTGGAGGTCAAGATCGACGGCGTGGTTCTTCCGGTTTCGGTGGAGGAACTCGGAGCCTTTGTGCGCTCGCCGACGGCTGATCCAGCGCGACTCTCGCGATCGGAGTTGTCCACCTGGATGGGGCTTCTCGCCCCCGAGAGCCGTGCGGGGCTGATCCGTCTGCTCCAGGCTCCGGTGCTCTCCCGCCGCAGCCTCGGGCGTCAGCTGCTCAGCAGCTGGGGAGCTGGTTCGCTGCTGGATGCCCTGGGGGAATTGATTCGTGTGGAGGACGGCCAGCGCATCAACCGTTGGCTGGTGCTCTCCACGCTGGAGCAGCTGCTCGAACGGCAGGAAACCGTTTCAACGCTGGACGTGTTGGAGGCGTTGCCCACCCCGCAGTTGCGTCTGGATCTGGATGCATTGGTGGCTGCTGCCAACCGCTGGCGGCTGGAATTGAAGCGTCACCAGGCCTTGATGCGGGCTTTGGCTCAGGAAGAGGCCCGGCTGCAGCCCCTCACGGGCAGGGAGCCTTCAGCCTCGGCTGATGCACCCAATCACGCAACGATTGCTGTGGGCCATCGTTCGCGTCCATTGAGGCTGGAACGTTGGATCCCCCAATCGCCTCGATCGGATCAGACCTGGGTCTTGATGATGCCGGGGCTGGGCGGGGACCCCAACCACTTTCACTGGTTGGCCCGTTCGCTGATGCAGGCGGGCTGGCCCGTGCTGGTGCTGGAGCATCCCGGCAGCGATGCCGCCGCTGTTCAGGGTTTGCTGGAGGGGCGTCAGTCGTTTGATGGCGCCGCAGCACTTCGTGATCGCTTGGCTGACCTGGCGGCGGTGCTGGAGGCGCAGCAACGGGGCGATTCGAACATTCCCGGGACCGAGGTGGTGCTGATGGGCCATTCCCTGGGTGCCTTAACGGCCCTCCTGGCCAGTGGGGCGGAGCTGGTGCCCGGGATGGCCCAGCGCTGTGAAGCGGCCCTGGCGGGCTTGCCCCTCACCAACCTGTCGGAATTGCTCCAGTGCGAACTGGCGGCAGGCCGTGTGCTCGACGGCAATGCAATGGACGCGTTGCCCCGGGCGGTGGTTGGGCTCAACAGCTTTGGTGGGTTGATCTGGCCGCACCGCGCCAGTCGGGCGTTGCCGATTCCGCTGTTGATGGTGGGGGGCACCCTCGATCTGATCACCCCTCCTTTGGATGAGCAGCTGGCTCTTGTGGCTGGATTGGCGGAGCATCCCGCCAGCCGTGTGGTGGTGGTGGAGGGGGCCAGTCACTTTTCACCGATTCGTGTGGATGGCCAGGGCAAGGCGTCAGAGGGGGACGACATCTTCCGGCTCGGCGAAGAGTTGGTGGGCGTCAATCCCCTCAGCGTTCAACGGGTGATTGCCCATGAAGTCATCCGTTTTCTTGATTCCCTGAGCTCCCCGTCACCCAGCAACAATGCCGTTCACCTGATGGACGCCAGCTCCAAGACGCGCTGGCATCGCTTGGGCCGTGGCAGGGCCCTGCAGCTGCTGGATCAGTAGCGCACCCGTGGATCGAGGCTGGCCACCAGCAGGTCAACGGCAACACTCACCAGCACCACCAGGGCGGCGATCACCACCACGATCCCCTGAACGACGGGGTAATCCCTCTGGTTGATGGCTTCCTGCAGCCGCAAGGCAATGCCTGGCCAGGAAAAGGTCACTTCAATCAGCAGGGCCCCACCGATCAAGGAGGCCACGGTGATGCCTGCAATGGTGAGCACCGGCAGCAAGGCATTGGGCAGTCCGTGGCGCAGGATCACCTGGCGCTCACTGAGGCCGCGGCTGCGCGCCGCTTCGACGTAGTCGCCGCGCAGGGTGCGTCGCAGGTTCAGTCGCAGGGCGGTCGTGAAGGTGCCGCTGAGCAGCAGGGCCAGGGTCCCCGCGGGCAGGATCAGGTGACGCACGGTGCCTCGGAACGCGGTCCAGTTGTTCTGCAGAGCGCTGTCCAGCAGGAAAAATCCGCTGCCCTCGGGGGGGAGAAGGCTGGGGGGGAAGCGCCCGCCCACCGGCAACCAGCCCAGGCTGACGGCGAACACCAGCTGCACCAGCATGGCCACCCAGAAGGGGGGCAGGGCATAGGTGCCCAATCCGTAGAGGCGTCCGCCCAGGTCAATCTTTCCCTCGGGCCGGGCAATGCCGCTGAAGCCAATGCTCAGCCCCACCACGGCAGCCAACACCAGGGCTATCACGCTCAGCTCCAGGCTGGCGGGCAGGGTTTTGCCGATGATGGTTCGAACCGGCTCCTGGTTGATCAGGGCCTGCCCCAGATCGCCGTGGATTAATCCGTTGAGATAGCTGAGGTACTGATCCAGCAACGATTGATCCAGGCCAAGCCGAGCTCGCATGGCGGCTTTGGCGGCGGCGGGGGCACGGCTGCCGAGCACCGCATCCACGGGATCCCCTGGGGCGACGCGCAGCAACAGGAACACCAGGCTGGCGATCAGCCACAACATCAATGGCGCCAGGGCGAGGCGGGTGGCGCTGTAGCGGGCGAGGTCTCGGGCGCGTCCCATCAGTTGTTCGTGGCTCCGTCCTGGTGGCGCTCCAGCTCAGCGAGCATCAGCTGACCACTGCCATCAAATCGTGGAGGGTTGAGGGTCAACTGGGCCCAGGCCCGAGGTGAATCCAGCCAGACGGGGATGTAGGCGGCACCGTCGGCGGAGAGATGGTCCACACGATCCAGGGCGCTGCGGCGGGCATCTCCCGTCAGCGTGTCGGATTTCAGCAGGGCGGTCTGCAATCCGGGGGCACTCCAGAAGCTGCCGCTGATGACTGCTTCTCCTTCCATGCAGATGTTGCCCTCCACCGAGGTGCAGCTCAACAGCGGCGTCAGATAGGCCTCCGGATCGGGGTAGCTGCCGCGCCAATCCAGCATCACGGCTTTGAAGGCACCTTCCCCCAGCTGGCGGTAGATGGTGGTCGACTCGACACCATCCAGATCCAACACCAGGCAATCCGAGAGGTCCCGTTGCACCTGGGCCTGCCAGGTGAGGGCCAGCAATTTGTCGGCGGGCACATTGGAGCGGAAGGTGAGCGGAAAGCGCAGGGTGCTGCCGTTGCAGTAGCCCGCCGCCTGCAGCAGCTCGCGGGCCTTCTCGGGGTTGTGTTCGGGCCAAGGGGCCATGGCGCCGCCAGCCAGGCTGGGGGGCACCAGTGCCCGCAGTGGACGGCGCAGCCCGTAGCTCACCCGTTCACTGATCTCGCTTCGGTTCAGGCTGACGGCCAGGGCCCGTCTGAGGTTGGGGTCCTGGAATGGCTCCCGGTTGCTCAGCAGGGTGATGTAGCCGATCTCCATCGCCGGACCCACCGACTCGTGCAGCTCCCCCGCGCTGGCCCGTTCATGCAGGGTGTGGCGCTGGTCTTCGTCGATCGAGGCGGAGAGCAGCAGATCCACCTCGCCACTGCGCAATGCCCCGTAGAGCGCCGTGGAGTTGCTCAGCGTGATCAGATCGAGGCCGTTGTTGCGCGGCGCCTCACCCCAGTACTGGGCAAAGGGCTCCAAGCGTTGCTGATGTTCGCTGAAGCGGGTCAGTTTGTAGGGGCCTGTCCCCACAAAGCGGTCGTGCAGAAAACGATCCTGGTGGTTGCTGTAGGCCGTTGGTGAAATCGGGGTGAGGTTGATCGACGTCAGCAGGCCCTGCAGGGATGTGGAGGGGCGACTGAGGCGCAGCCGCAGGGTGTGGCTGTCGGCTTCCTCCACCGCGGTAATCCGGTCGCCCACCACATAGCTGAGGGTTCCGATTTCGAGGAAGCGCCGCAGGCTGAAGGCCATGGCTGCGGCATCGAACGGCGTTCCATCGTGGAATCGCACATCGGTGCGCAGGGGAACCGTGACGGTGCGACCGCCATCACTCAGCACCGGGGCCGAGGCCGCCAGGCGGGGTTCCAGGGAGCCATCCCGCTTCAGGCGATAGAGCGGATCCCCCAGGGCGCTGATCAGCTGCGTGGCGCCGAGGGTGCTGGCCTGAGCTGGATCCAGGGAGCTGATTCGGCCCGCTGAGGCCACCGTGATGCGGCTGGTGGGGGGCGGGGCCTGACACCCCATCTGGGTGATGGTGAGGGCCAGGGCCATCAGAGCGCCACCGCACGTCCATCTCGTGGGGCGATCGGTGCGCTTCAACGGGCCTCAATCAACACGGGTCGGCCCATTCAACAGGGACTTACCCGACCTGGCGAATCCTTTCCAACGAGATTTCGAACACCGGTGAGCCCTCGTTGCTCTGTAAGGGCCAGCGGCGCACCCAGCAGCGGTCGTGGTCACCATCCACGCCGATCACCTGATAGGTGTCGTCGTCACTGTCGAGATTGACGCAATCTCCCTGGTGCACCGTCATCGGATTCACCCCCTCCTCTAGGGGGCAGCCTTGAGCGGGACTTGAACAAGTGAGGTTCTGCATGAACCGTTTCGAGCACAGATCTGAGGATTCAGGTCTGTGCCGTGAAAGTTCTTGACACTCTGACGCACGCCAGGGGGCATTCGCCAGGGCGGAAGCTCTCCTTAGAGGCAGCCGAGGTGAGCAGCGAGGCCAGACACCTCCGGCAAAGCCTGGATGGCGACCAGGGCTTCATTCATCTGGCGTTGGCTCACTTCATGGGTGATCACAACGATCTCGGCGCCGGCGTCGCTGGCATTGAACTGCACGATCGACTGGATCGACACGTTGCGTTCACCGAAGCAGCCACCCACCTTGCCGATCACGCCGGGGGCGTCTTTTGTCTTGAAACGCACATAGTGGCGTTGGCGAATGTCGCCTGAGTCGACCAGAGCGCAGGGGCGCCAGCTGCTGGCGGCCAGCAGGGGATCCACGTTCCCGGGACCTTCACTGGCCTGGCGGATGCCAGCGATGTTGAGGATGTCGGCCACCACCGCAGAGGCGGTCGGGCCGGCTCCCGCACCGGGGCCGTAGAACATCACCCGGCCGATGGGGTCACCTTCCACAAGGATGGCGTTGTTGACGCCGTTCACGCCGGCCAGGGGGTGGTCCTTGGGCACCAGCGTGGGCTGCACCCGCAGGGAGAGGGGCAGGGGATCGCCGCTTTCCGCCATGCGCTCGGCCACCGCCAGCAGCTTCACGCCGTAGCCCAGTTGATTGGCGTAATCCACATCCACGCCCTGCAGGCCACTGATGCCGTCGGTGGGAACGGCAGCGCGATCCACGCTGCCGCCGAAGGCCAGAGTCGCAAGGATCGCGATCTTGTCGGCCGCATCAAGACCGTCCACATCCGCTGCCGGATCGGCTTCGGCGTAGCCCAGCTCTTGGGCATCCTTGAGCACCGCGTCATAGGCGGCCCCCTCCTCAGCCATGCGGGTGAGGATGTAGTTGGTGGTGCCGTTGATGATGCCGCTGACGCGGTTGATGCGGTTGCCCCCCAGGGACTGCTTCAGCGGCTCAATGATGGGAATGCCGCCACCAACGGCGGCCTCGATCAGCACGTACACCCCGGCGGCGGCCGCGGCTTCAGCGATTTCCTGACCGTGGCGTGCGATCACGGCCTTGTTGGCGGTCACCACGGATTTGCCGGCTGCAATCGTCTGGAGAATCAGGCTGCGGGCCGGCTCTAGACCACCGATCACCTCCACCACCACGTCCACGGCTGGGTCCTGAATCACCGCCGATGGGTCGGTGGTCAGCAGGCTTTCGTCCAGAGCAACGGGCCGGGGGCGGTTCAGATCGCGGACGGCAACACGGATCAGCTCCAGTTCACCCACCAGCGGGTGACGTTCGCTGGGGTTCTGGAGGATCGATGCCACTCCACCGCCAACCGTGCCCAGTCCCAGCAGACCCACGCCGACCTTTGCTGCCATCCCCTGTGATCCGTGTTGGAACGTTTGCGAGCGACTCTATGTATTGACGTGATTCGGCTTCTGTTCCTGTCGCTGTCCCTGTCCTGATCAGCGCTTGGGTCAGCTGTCCAGTTGACGGGCCTGCTCCTGCATGGCCAGGAGGATGTTGAGGAAGCCATTGGCGCGTGAGGGCGTCAGGCTGGCCTGCAGGCCTGTTGCTGCAATGAAGGCCGGGTCCACCGCCTGCACCTGGGCCGGCGTCAATCCATCCAGCCCCTGGATCAACAATGCGAGCAGTCCCTTGGTGATCAGCGCATCGGAGTCGCCCTGCCAGCGCATCACTCCCTCATCGAGGGCACCCCGCACAAACACCTGCGACACACATCCCTTCACCTTGATGTCGTCGGTCTGCTCCTCGGCCGGCATGGGTGCGAGCTTCTTGGCCAACCAGAGCACGTATTCGTAGCGGCGTTTTGGATCGGCGGTGCCGCCCAGGCGCTCCACCATCCGGTCGAGGGCATCACTGCCGGTGCTGGTGGCCATGCGGGGCTCAGTCGTTTCGACGTCGCACGCTAACCAGCAGCCCCACCATCACCAGGCTGAAGGGGAACATGACCACCTCGTTCAGATCCACTTCGCCGTCTTGAACGGGAAGTTCGAGGTAGTCGCGGTGGCCTGGACCACCGTCCACCTGGAGATCAACGGTGCCGTTGCCCACGCTGCTGAGATCGAGGCTCAGGCGTCCCTCGGCATCGGTGCGGCCCAGTTCCTGCCCTGGCGTGCCATCGGCATTGAGCAGGCGAACAACGGCCCCCTGGGTGGGCTCACCGTTTGAAAAGCTGCTGCTCAATTGCAGATCGCCATTGAGATACTGCAGAGCACTTTCGATCTGATGGGCTTTGGCAGGGGCCAGCAGCGCGCCCTGCAGCACTGAGCCGAGCAGAAGCAGTGGAGCCAGCAGACGCAGCATGGAAGGGCGATCAATGATGCCCATGATGCGGCCTCTCAGGCGGGCCGACCAGCACCCTGTTCCGTGATCCAGCCGGTGAACGGAACATCCCAGGACTCCCGAGGCAACGCCTCGGCCGCAAGGCAGGTTGAGGGCAGCACCACCCAGGCCGGCACGGCAGCCCAGGCGGGATCAGCCCTGAGCCGGTCGTAATACCCACCGCCGTAGCCCAGGCGGATTCCCGCGCCGTCCACCGCAAGCGCCGGCACCAGCAGCAGCGCCAGTTGATCGGGTTTCAGAGCATCTCCTGTGGCAGGAGCGGGAATGCCGCAGCCATCGGGCTGAAGCGGGTCCTCACACCAGCTTCGGTAGATGAGCCTGCCGTTGCCATCGGCCACCGGCAAGGCCAAGGGCGGATGGGGACCATCCCGCAGCTGCCGTACATCAACTTCCCCCGGGAGGGGCCAGTAGATGCCCACATGGCGGCTGCCGCAGTTGGACTGGTCGATCAGCGCCGCCACGGCGTTCTGGATGGATCGCGTGGCGGCTTCCTCCAGATGACGCTGGGCTTTGAAGTGACGGCGCAGGGTTGGCTTGCTGCTCATCGCTGCAACCAGGCCGTCAGCGCCACCGCAAGGGCATCGGCCGCATCGTCCGGGCGGGGCGGTTCCTCCAGGTTCAACTCCCGCATCACCGCCTCCAGCACCTCATCCTTTTCGGCATGGCCGAACCCCGCCACGGCGAGTTTGATCTGCATGGGTGGGAACTCCACTATCGGGATCTTGAAGCGGGCCAGGGTCATCACCACCACGCCCCGCGCCTGCACCACGTTGATGGTGTTACTGGATCGGTAGAAGAAAAACTTCTCCACGGCCGCCAGTTCCGGGCGCCAGATCCGGATCAGCTGGCGCAGGTCGCCAGCGATCTCCACCATGCGATCACCGTCAGAGCGACCGGAATCGGTCTGGATGATGCCGCAATCGAGCATGCGCTGGCATCCGTCCTGAATGTCGATCACCCCGTAGCCCACCCGGGCGAGGCCTGGGTCGATGCCGAGGATCCGCATGGGCTGATTGTGGGGGGATCAGGCGGCGAGGGCCAGTTCGAAATCAGCGCGGTCGCTGCTCTCGCTGCGCTCAAACACCTTGCAGAACACTTTCACCACACGGTCGCCGGAATCCACCTGCTCCAGGGGGTCCTTGCGCAGCCGGTGGCGCAGGCAGCAGGAGGCCACGCGGGCCACGTCTTCCTCGCTCACTTCCGTGCGTCCTTCGAAGGCGGCCAGGGCACGGGCGGCACGGTTGGTGACGATGTCACCCCGCAGACCATCCACATCCAGCTCGCCGCAGACGGCGGAGATGCGCAGGCGCAGATCCTCATCGATGGTTACCTGGCCGAGGCGTTGCTGGGCCTCCACCACCCGCTGTTGCAGGGCGTTTTGGTTGCCCTCCACGGCGGTGCTGAAGCCATCTGGATCGCTGTCGAAAGCGGTGCGCTGGTCCACCACCTGCACCCGCAGTTCCGGATCACGCACGGTGCGGACTTCCACGCTCATGCCGAAACGGTCGAGCAGCTGGGGGCGGAGTTCACCTTCCTCGGGGTTGCCGGAACCGATCAACACGAAACGCGCGGGGTGACGCACGGAGACGCCTTCCCGTTCCACGGTGTTCCAGCCGGAGGCGGCGGAGTCGAGCAACACGTCGACGAGGTGGTCGTCGAGCAGATTCACCTCATCCACGTAGAGCAGGCCGCGGTTGGCCTTGGCCAGCAGGCCGGGCTCAAAAGCGCGCACGCCTTCGCTCAGGGCTTTCTCGATGTCGATGGTGCCGCAGAGGCGGTCTTCCGTGGCACCGAGAGGAAGGTCCACCATCGGCACCTGCCGCGGTTCGGTGCTCAGGGTTTCCCCCTGCTGCATCCGCTCGCGCACCTCACTGCTCTGCAGGTCGGGATCGCTGGCCGAGCTGTTGTAGGGATCGCCGGCGACAACGTCGATGTCCGGCAGCAGATCGGCCAGAGCACGGATCGTGGTGGATTTGCCGGTGCCACGGTCTCCCATGATCATCACGCCGCCGATGCGCGGATCAATCACGTTGAGAAGCAGGGCCAGCTTCATCTCCTCCTGACCGATCACCGCAGTGAAGGGGAAGACCCTGCGCTTCCGGGGTGCAGTCACGAGCAATTCTCTAGGCGTGCTCAGGATTGTTTCACAGGCTGCACGGTGATGACCTGCGGTGGCGTGGCATCAGCGGGATAGATCAGGCGAACGCGCACCTGCTTGGCCTCCCCTGGCTGGAGCATCAGCTGTCCCAAGGACGGCCCCCGCTGCCCCTGGCGCAGCACCAGGTGCTGGGTCTGGCGCCCCTTGGAACCACCCTCTGGATCCTCCAGACCCGTGGTCTGCACTGGTCCGCGGAACATCACCGGACCGTTGAGGTCATCGCGGAAGCGCAGCAGAGAGGTGGTGCTGTTGCCTTTGAGGGGCGAATCCAGCGACAGCTGAAGCGTGACCGCGGCTGAACCGGTGTTTTGCAGCGGCAGGGTGAGGTCGTACTCCACCCCGTAGTTGCCATGGGCCGCCCAGGCGGTGCCGGGGTAGAAGCGTTTGAGTTCCGCGGTTTGCACCTGCTTGGTGGCGAGGGTGCCGCGCTCCAGACTGCTGATTGGCCAAGAGATGGGTGCCGTGGGTGCGGCCAGCACCGGGCTTCCCGGGTCGGTGATGCGGGCCCGCCAGCTGCTGCCGATCTGAACACCGCTCACCCGGGAATAAATGATCTTGCCTTTGCTCCCCCGTGGGGTGGGTTGGTGCTCCTTGCTGCTCATGCGCTGGTCCTTGAGCAGTTGCAGCCAGTGCTGCTCGCTTGGAGCCTTTCCGTCCTCACCATGGGTGGCAAGGGTGGCCAGCGCCACCGGCCCGGAACTGTGGAAGCGCAGTTGCAGGTTGCGGCCGTTGAGCAGGGGATCGAGACCGGCCACGGGAATGGGCAGCAGCAACAGCTGCGTGGGTGCACCGGGAGCCAGGCTCCAGCGGCGGTTGGTCAGTTCCGCTGCGCGGCGGCCGGCCAACAGATCGCCAGCCACACGACTGCCGGGGCCAGACGCCACCACGTCGGTGGTTTCCGGCATCAGGCTCGGCAAAGGCAGGAAGGGGGCCTGGGTCTGGCCGGGCCCTGTGGCCTGCGAGAGCGAAGTGCTGCCCGAGAGCAGCTGCAGGGTCACAGGAGCATTCCCCAGCGGAGCCGCCAGCACCGCCAGCCACAGGGTTGAGCTGGGGCTGCCCTCCGCATCACCGGCATACACGTGGTGGCTGAACAGGTCGAAGCGACCGTTGAGCACCACCGGAACCGACGCCGCCTTCCCATCGGGGAAGGTTGAGATCAGGATGCCGTCGTCATCGATCAGTTCGGGGTTGTTGTCGTTCACCATCAACACGCTGTCGAGGCCTCCCGGCAGGGGGCGAACGCTCTGCTGACGCTCAATCACCTCCGCAGCGCCGGGCATGGTTGAAACAGCCAGCCAGGCAGCAGACAACAGCGGAGCGAGCTTCATGGCTTGGGCGGAACAGGGATGGGTTTGAGGTGCGGTGCCATGGCAGCGGCGAGCTGACGGATCAGTTCGGTGGATCGGGGGTCATTGAAGGGGCCCTCCACCAGAAATCCCGCCACAGCGCGTCGTCCGTCGGGGAGTTCGATCAGCCCGGCATCGGCGTAGGCGATGCCGATGTCACCTGTTTTGTTGTAGACGCGGTATCCCTTGCGGGCCAGGCTTGCGTCCGGTTTGCCCTGGGCGCCACCGAGGCCGCGCATCAAGCCCCTGGGCAGCAGCGTGTTGGTGATCGACGTGCCCATCACCTCGCGAAACAGATCCCGGCTGCGGGGAGCCAGCAGCTCACCGCTGTCCACCAAGGCGATGGCCCGGCTGAGATCTCTGGCACTGGTGGTGTTGGTTCCGTCGAGATCCGGCAGCCAGTTGTTCACCACGGTGGAGGGCAGGTCCAGCTCCTGAAAGCGGGCGTTGATCGCATCCATTCCCCCCGCCCGGGCAATCATCAGGTTGGTGGCGGAGTTGTCGCTCACCCGGATCATTTCCGTGGCCACCTCATGGGTGGGGAAGCGACTGCCCAGGGGCCGGGAGGCCATCCATCCGGCGCCTCCCCCCACCAGCTCCTCGGTGAGCGTGAGCGGTTCGTTCCACTGCAGTGTTCCCTGATCCAGCAGTTCCAGCACTGCGAGCAGGATCGGTGTCTTGATCGAGCTGGCGGCAGCCATCGGCCGTTCGGCCTGCATGGCCGCAAAGCGCCCGTCGTCGAGGATCAGCATGTAGGCGCTGGCCTGCAGATCGCTCTGTTGCGCGGCCAGCTCCAGCCAGCGCTCACTCAGCGCCCTGATTTCCTGCCTGGGGGCGAAGCGTGCCTGCTTCAGGCCCTTCGCCATGACAGGAGAAGTTTTCTTCCCTGAGGAATTTTCAGTGCTGGGCGGCTCCACGGCGTCACCGAGCAGCGTGGTGATCAGCGCTTGATCGGCCAGCCAGCTGGGCAGGGCGATCTCCTGTTGCTGAACGCGGGGCGCCAGCAGCCGCAGGCCGCTGCCGGTGAGCAGTCCCAGACCCACCCCCATCAACACCAGCCGCAGAATGAGCTGGGCCGGACCTTTCCAGCCGGCGGAGCGACGTGACGAACGACTGCTGCTCAACCTTTCAGCCGTGACTGTTCGGCAGAGATTAGGGGCGCTTGGCGCGGATGGCCCAGCGCAGTTGGCGCACCATTCCCCGCAGCAGAGCCACCTCCTCGGCGCGCACCGTGGCGCGTTGCAGCAGATCCCGCACCTTGGCCATGCGGGCGGCGGCGGTGTGCTCCAGCAGGAAACCGGCCTCCAGCAGCAGGTCGGTGGCGTCGTCAAGACAGGCTGAAAGCGCCTTGGCGGCTGCCGGGTCCGGCGATGGGGGCTCGATGCAGCGGGTTTCAGTGCTTCCGCTGTTGAGGCGGGCCAACTCATGCAGCACCACCGCCACGGCGTGGGAGAGATTCAGCGAGGGATAGGCCTCCCCGCTCTGCAGGCAGAGAACCCTCTGGCAGAGCCGCAGCTCACTGTTGCTGAGGCCGCGGTCTTCCCGTCCAAACACCAAGGCCACAGGGGCGTCTGAGTTGGAGCTGCTGCCATCGCCGGCCAGCAACCAACCCAGGGCCTGCTCGGGTGTTTGAAGGGGGATCTCGCCATGGTCCAGGCGTCCGCAACTGCCCACGGTGCGGCGGCAGTCATGGATGGCCGTCAGCAGGTCGGGAACCACCACGGCGCCCTGAAGCAGCGCCTGGCCGTGCACGGCCATCAGCATGGCCTCCTCGCTGAGGTGGTCACAGCGGGGTGCCACCAGCCGCAGCTCGCTCACCCCGAAATTGGCGCAGAGCCTGGCCACGCTTCCGATGTTCAGGGGGCCGGCCGGCTCCACCAGCACGACAACGGCATTCAAGGCAGCGGCTCAGCTGAGGGTGTGCAGGTAGGCCAGCAGGTCGGCCATCGATTGCGGTTCCATCTCAAAGCTCGGCATGGGGGGAGTTTCGCCACTGATGATCTGGTGCACCAGAACGGGGTCTTTGAGTTGGTTGCTGACGCCCTGAAGTTGAGGGCCCACCAACCCCTGGCCGGCAAGGCCATGGCAGCCGGCGCAATTGATTCGGAACAGCTGGCCGCCGTGGTCAACGGCCCCCTGCAGCTCAAGGCTGGCCTTGATGTAGGGGTCCTGTTGGGCGCTGCCCAGTACCCAGAGCACCAGCACCACGCAGGCCGTGGCAGCCGACACCACGAGCGCGGCGATCAGACCGCGACCCCGATCGCTTGAATCATTTGCATCAGCTGATGCCGATTCGGCCGCAATTCGTGACGGCTGGACCACAGACCCGGAGTTCCAATGAGAGAATTCTCTCCAATTCTGATTGCTGACGCGACGCGATGATCGAACCTCTGCTCTGCGGCATCGTTCTGGGTCTGATCCCCGTCACGCTGATGGGTCTGTTTGTGGCGGCATGGAACCAGTACCGCCGTGGTGGCAGCGCTCTGGGGGGCTGAGCAGCATCACGCTGCTGATGCCGTAGCGGCGTTGATCCACCACTGTCCAATCTGAGCCCGGTTCTGGATTCAGTTTGGAGCGGTGTTCACACACCACCAGAGAATTCTGGTGAAGCCAATTCCCCTCGGCGAGGGCGATCAGGCAGGGTTCGTAGAGGCCCTGGTCGTAGGGAGGGTCGAAATAGACGATGTCGAAGGGCTCCTGGCTCCAGCCCTTGCGCAGCCACGAGATCAGTTCCCGCCGTTCGGTGCGGATCTCCGGAGCCGGTGAACGGCTTTCCGCCACGACACTGAGGTTGCTGCGGCTGACGCGGATGCACTGCGGGTCTTGATCAACGGCCACCACACAGCGCGCCCCTCGCTGCAGGGCCTCACAGCCCATCACGCCGCTGCCGCTGCAGAGGTCGAGCCAGCGGCAGTCCCGCAGGTGCGGGGCAAGGATGTTCATCACCGCTTCGCGCACCCTGGAGGTGGTGGGCCGAGCCGTGCGACCCCCGGGGCTCAGCAGCCGTCGCCCCCCGCTGAGGCGCAGTTGCCCGCCACCGCTCATGGGCAGGGTTCAGCCCCGTTGCGCAGCCAGGTCAACCAGCGCTTGAGCATCTCTTCTCCGGCATCGGACGACTTCTCCGGATGGAACTGGCAAGCGCCGACGCGGCCCCGCCAGACCACAGCGGTCACCTCCTGATCGCCGAAGGGGGCCGAGGCTTTGAGGTCATTTCGATCGCTGGGAACAGCGGCGTAGCTGTGCACGAAATACACCCATTCCGATGGGACATCGCTGCTGAGCAGTGGGCAGCTGCCGTGATGCTTCAACGGTGCCCAGCCCATGTGGGGGATGCGTTCGCCGCTGTTGCTGGGCAGGCGGCTCACCCGTCCGCCCAAGAGCCCGAGGCCTGGATCGCTGCCTTCATCGCTCTGCTCGAACAGCAGTTGCAGGCCGAGGCAGATGCCGAGTAGGGGGCGATCCTCCTGGCCCCAGCGCAGCAGGTGGGGCACCAGTCCGGTGGACCTGAGGTTGGCCATGGCCGGGTCGAAGGCGCCGACCCCGGGCAGGATCAGTGCATCAACGCCCTCCAGATCATCGGCGTTATGGATTAACGAGCACTCTTGATCAAGCCGCTCAAGGCATTTCTCCACCGAGTGGAGATTGCCCATGCCGTAATCGATTAACCCGAGGTTCAGACTCAACCGGTTGATCCGTTCTGAAGACGGATTCAGAGGTACTTGGAAATGGTGCCTGACAGGGTTGCCTTGGGAACAGCACCCACGACAGTGTCAACCTTCTGGCCGCCCTTGAACACCATCAGCGTCGGGATGCTGCGGATGCCGTACTGGCTGGCCACGTTGGGGTTCTCGTCGGTGTTGAGCTTGAACACCTTGATCTGGCCGTCAAATTCCTTGGCGATCTCTTCCACGATCGGAGCCACCATGCGGCAAGGTCCACACCAGGGTGCCCAGAAGTCCACAAGAACCGGCACGTCGCTCTGGAGCACGTCCTGCTCGAAGGATGCGTCGGTGACAGCAGCAGCGCTGGACATATGAGCAGGGGAATTTAGGGAGAATTTAGCAACGGTTTGGAGCGAAAACACAGCTCTTCCCTGCTGAGAAGGGAACTGTGACAGTCGCTCTCCACAAAGAGTGAAAGCCCGATCGCGCCGGGCCGGGGGGTGTGAGGAGTGTGTGGGCCGAAGCCCGCACAGCTCCAATTTAGCCCTGCCTTACTTGCCCATTCCGAGGTGCTGGGCCTTTTGGTAGACCTTGCCTTCCGTCAGCAGGGAGGGGGCCACGACCACCTCCACCTGCTGCATCTCTTTGATGGTTTGGGCGCCCAGGGTGCCCATGGATGTCTTCAGGCAGCCCAGCAGGTTGTGGGTGCCGTCGTCCAACTTGGCCGGGCCGCGCAGGATGCGCTCGATGCTGCCGGTGTTGCCCACATTGATGCGGGTGCCGCGGGGCAGCACCGGGCTAGGCGTGGCCATGCCCCAGTGGAAGCCACGGCCGGGAGCTTCCTCAGCACGGGCGATGGGAGAACCGATCATCACGGCGTCGGCGCCGCAGGCGATGCACTTGCAGATGTCACCACCAGTCACGATGCCACCGTCGGCAACGATCGGCACGTAGCGACCGCTTTCCTTTTCGTAGTCGGCCCGGGCGGCAGCACAGTCGGCCACTGCGGTGGCCTGGGGAATGCCCACGCCTAGAACGCCACGGGATGTGCAGGCGGCACCGGGGCCGATGCCCACCATCACGCCGGCGGCACCAGCCCGCATCAGCTGCAGGGCCACGTCGTAGGTGACGCAGTTGCCGATCACCACGGGAACGCCCATGTCGCGGCACAGGGCTTCCAGATCCAGGGTCTCCTGGCCTGCAGGTCCGGTGTGATCCGTCGAGACCACGGTGGCCTGCACGAAGAAGAGGTCGGCTCCGGCTTCGGCGATGGCCTTGCCGAAACGCATGGCGGCCACCGGAGTGCCACTGACGGCTGCAATGCCGCCCTGGGCCTTGATGTCCTGGATGCGTTTGCGGATCAGCGCCTCCTGAACCGGCTGGCTGTAGATCTCCTGCATCAGCGGGACGAACTCGTCCTTGCCGACGGTGGCTATGCGATCCAGCACCTGGTTGGGGTCTTCGTAGCGGGTCTGAACACCCTCAAGGTTCAATACGCCGAGGGCGCCCAGTTGGGACAGGCGAACGGCCATGCCCACGTCCACCACGCCGTCCATGGCGCTAGCGATGATCGGGATCTCGCGCTCGATGCCGCCCAGGGTCCAACGGGTATCGGTGACCTCGGGGTCCACCGTGCGACCCCCAGGCACCAGAGCGATTTCATCGATTCCGTAGGCCCGGCGAACGGTCTTGGAGCGTCCGAGCTGAATGTCCACCGCGCGACTTCAATAAAGTCAGATCAAGCTACCAATCGGGATGATCGGCTCAGCTTGATCGGGTCAGCTCTATTGGCCCGTTACGCGGGTCCAGGTGGAGCGGGCGCTTTGGATGAATTTGTCCCGATCGCTGTTGCGGATCAGGTTGCGCAGGGCGAAGTTCACCAGCCAGATCACGCCGGCCAGCTCCAGCAGGCCTGGTACCAGGGGGATGCTGTTGATGGTGCTGAGCACGCCGGAGTAAACCGTCGCCACCAGGCTGAACACGATCAGGCCGCCCACCACCCGCAGTGGCAGCTGGGCTTTGGTCCAGAGCTCAGCTAAATCGTTCTGCTCGAGCCAGTCCTTCACCTTGCCCACCAGCAGCTCCCATTCGCCGCCGTCCTCATCGGAGCTCTCCTGAGCAGGGATCGACACGGTGGAGGCGATCACCGGGTCGGGTGTTGGAGCGGGGGTCGGTGCCGGAGTGGGAGCCGGTGTTGGGGCTGGAGTGGGTGCCGGAGTCGGCTCAGGTTCCGGCGTTGGTGCGGGCGTGGGCTCCGGTGTGGGCGTGGGGTCGCTGCCTGGGGTTTCGGCTTCAGGGCGCGGCTCGTCGACAGGACCCATCACGTCAGTGGAAAGCGTCCGGCACTTTATCCGGATTTTTCTGTTGCTTCCACTGTCCGAGATAGACTGACAAAGGACGTCTGATGCACGTATGACGGATTCTGTGGGGCCTGGCGGCGGCGGTCCCGGCGATTCCGACGATCGGATCATTCAGACGGACCTGCGCAACGAGATGTCGCGCTCCTACTTGGAGTACGCGATGAGTGTGATCGTGGGTCGGGCCCTGCCCGATGCCCGTGACGGCCTCAAGCCGGTGCATCGCCGGATCCTGTACGCGATGTACGAGCTGGGCCTCACCAGCGACAGGCCCTACCGCAAGTGCGCCCGTGTGGTGGGCGAAGTGCTCGGCAAATATCACCCCCACGGCGACACCGCCGTGTACGACGCCCTGGTGCGCATGGCCCAGGACTTCTCGATGTCGATGCCCCTGATCGATGGGCACGGCAACTTCGGCTCGGTGGACAACGACCCACCGGCGGCCATGCGATACACCGAATCGCGGTTGCAGGCCCTCACCACCGACAGCCTCCTGGAGGACATCGAGGCGGAGACCGTTGATTTCGCCGACAACTTCGATGGCTCCCAGCAGGAGCCCACGGTGCTGCCGGCTCGGATCCCGCAGCTGCTACTGAATGGTTCGGCGGGCATCGCCGTGGGGATGGCGACGAACATCCCGCCCCACAACCTCAATGAACTGATTGATGGCTTGCTCGCGTTGATCGCGAACCCGGAGATCACCGATCAGGAGTTGATCCAGTTGATCCCCGGACCGGACTTCCCCACCGGCGGTCAGATCCTGGGGCGTGAAGGCATCCGCGAGACCTACCTGGGTGGCCGCGGATCGGTGACCATGCGCGGCGTGGCCAACATCGAAACGATCGAGGCCCCGGGCCGGCCTGATCGCGATGCGGTGATCATCACCGAGTTGCCGTATCAGACCAACAAAGCGGCGCTGATCGAGCGCATTGCAGAGCTGGTCAACGACAAGAAGCTCGAGGGCATCTCCGACATCCGCGACGAGAGCGATCGCGACGGCATGCGGATCGTTGTGGAGCTGCGCCGCGACGCCTACCCGCAGGTGGTGCTGAACAACCTGTTCAAGCTCACCCCGCTGCAGAGCAACTTCAGTGCCTACATGCTGGCGCTGGTGAACGGTGAGCCGATCCTGCTCACCCTGCGCAAGATGCTCGAGGTGTTCCTCGACTTCCGGGTCGAGACGATCGAACGCCGCACCCGCTACCTGCTGCGCAAGGCCGAAGAGCGCGACCACATCCTGCTGGGCCTGCTGCTGGCCCTTGATCAGCTCGATCCGATCATTGCTCTGATCCGGGCGGCACCCGACACGGCCACGGCCCGGCAGCAGCTGCAGGATCGCCATGGCCTCTCCGACATCCAGGCCGACGCCATCCTGCAGATGCAGCTGCGTCGTCTCACCGCCCTTGAGGCCGACAAGATCCGGCTCGAGCACGAGGATCTGGTCACCAAGATCGCCGATTACAAGGACATCCTTGGCCGGCGTGAGCGGGTGTTCGGGATCATTCAGGACGAGCTCGGCCAGCTGCGGGAGCGCTACCCGACGCCGCGCCGCACCGAAATCCTCGACCTTGGCGGTGGCCTGTCTGACATCGACCTGATCGCCAACGAGCGGTCAGTTGTGCTGCTCACCGAGACCGGCTACCTCAAGCGGATGCCGGTGAGCGAATTCGAGGCCACCAGCCGCGGCACCCGCGGCAAGGCGGGCACCCGCAGCCAGGGAGAAGATGCGGTAAAGCTGTTCATCAGCTGCAATGACCACGACACCTTGGTGCTGTTCAGCGACCGTGGTGTGTCGTACGCCCTGCCCGCCTACCGCGTGCCCCAGTGCAGCCGTGCGGCCAAGGGAACACCGGTGGTGCAGCTGCTGCCGATCCCCCGGGAAGAAGCGATCACCACGTTGATTCCCGTGTCGGAATTCAGCGACGACACCGACCTGGTGATGCTCACCCGAGGTGGCTTCATCAAGCGCACCCGCCTTTCGGCCTTCAGCAACATCCGCTCCAACGGCCTGATCGCTATCAACCTGGAGGAAGGCGATGCCCTCACCTGGGTTCGCTTGGCCGTGCCCGGCGACAGCGTTTTGATCGGCTCCAAAGCCGGGATGACCATCCACTTCCGCCTCAGTGATGAGGAATTGCGACCTTTGGGGCGGACGGCCCGCGGCGTGCGGTCGATGAACTTGCGCGAGGGCGATGCCCTGGTGAGCATGGATGTGCTGCCGGTGGAACTCGCCGATCAGGTGGCCGCCAGTGCCGACGATGAAGAGGATGCCGCCAGCGAGGGCCCCTGGGTGCTCGTGGCGTCGGCTTCGGGTCTGGGCAAGCGGGTGCCGGTGACGCAATTCCGTCTGCAGAAGCGGGCCGGCATGGGCCTGCGTGCGATGAAGTTCCGCACCGACTCCGACGAGCTCGTGGGGCTGAGTGTGCTCGGTGCCGGCGAAGAGCTGCTGCTGGTGAGTGAGAAAGGGGTGATCGTGCGCACCAGCGCCGATGCCATTCCGCAGCAGTCCCGTGCTGCTACGGGGGTGCGTCTGCAGAAGCTCGACAAGGGCGACCGGCTTCTGAAGGTGGTGCTGGTGCCGCCGGAAGCGGAGGACGATTCTGCTGACGACAACGAGTCCAACGACACTGAATCTGAGGCGCAGGACAGCTGACCTTGGCTGAGCCGGTGGATGTGCTGGTGCTGGGGGGCGGTCCTGCTGCCCTCTGCATCGCTTCGGAACTGAACCAACGGGGTGTGGCTGTTGCGGCCATTGCCCCGAATCCGGTCGACGATCCCTGGCCGAACACCTATGGCATCTGGGCCGATGAACTCAAAGCGGTGGGGCTTGAGCAACTGCTGGAGCACCGCTGGGGCGACACCGTCAGTTATTTCGGCGAAGGTGGCTCAACGGTTCAAGATCAGAGCCATGCCCACGGGATCGACTACGGCCTGTTCGATCGGGCGGCCCTGCAGCGCTATTGGCTGGAGCGGGCTGAGGGTGTGGTCTTTCATCAAGACACCGTTGCGCGGGTGGAGCTGAATGGTGCAACCACCAGTGTGTATTGCGCATCAGGAACCACCCTGCAGGCGCGCTTGGTGATTGATGCCTCCGGCTCGCGCACGCCCCATATTCGCCGGCCGGATCAGGGGCCGGTGGCGGGCCAGGCGGCTTACGGCGTGGTGGGGCGTTTCTCCAAACCGCCGATTGAAGAGAACCGGTTTGTGCTGATGGACTACCGCTGTGATCACCTCAGCGAGGAGCAGCGCAGCGAACCGCCCACGTTTTTGTATGCGATGGATCTGGGTGATGGGGTGTTCTTCGTGGAAGAAACCTCACTCGCCTTGGCGCCGGGGGTCCCCTACGACGTGCTCAAGCAACGGCTCCAGCAGCGCCTCGATCTGCGCGGCGTGGAGATCAGCGAGGTGATCCACGAAGAGTTCTGCCTCTTTCCGATGAATCTGCCGCTGCCAGATCGCAATCAGCCGGTGCTGGCGTTTGGTGGTGCAGCGAGCATGGTGCACCCGGCCTCGGGCTACATGGTGGGATCGCTGCTGCGGCGCGGTCCTGATCTGGCTGATGCTGTTGCCGAAGCCATCGCCAATCCAAGCCTTGGTTCAGCAGCGTTGGCGCAACGGGGTTGGCAAGCGCTGTGGCCGATCGAATTGGTGCTGCGCCATCAGCTCTATCAATTCGGTTTGGGCCGCTTGATGGGCTTCAACGAAGCGTTGTTGCGCACCCACTTCGCCACGTTCTTTTCGCTGCCGCGGGAGGAGTGGTTTGGCTTCCTCACCAACACCCTGCCGTTGCCTCGGCTGATGGGGGTGATGCTGCGTTTGTTTGCCTTATCCCCCTGGGAATTGCGGCGGGGGCTGGTGCTGGGGGCGGCTCAAGATCAAGCTCCTCGGTTTTGAGATCGTTTCAGGAAAGACCCGATCCCTCAGTTGAGGGAGTGCTGAACATCCACGCTTCCCTCATCTGAGGGAGGAGATTGTCTATGCACTCGGCGCAGAAGGCTGTGCCGTGGGCGTGGGCGGGACCGGAGACCAGTCCAACGGCTGAATCAGCGGGAACAGGCGGTCGTCCGTCTGGACCTCCTCGAGCCAGCCCTCCGGCAGCTCGGTGGTGCCGTCGATCGCCTGCATCAACTGCCAGAAGCGGCCCAGGTGGCGTTGCACCCGTTCTTTTGCCAGTTCGGTGGTGGTGCCGGCCCGCAGGATGAAGCTCCAATCCGACGACTGCGCCAGCAACAGTTCTCGCGCCGCCTGCTGCAGCCACTGCATCGCCTGCTCGCTGCCCACGCCGCGGCTGCAGCGCTGCACCATCGCGGCGCTGGCCTTTTCCCACTCAGGAATGATCCAGGCGTTGCTGTCGTTCAGCCAGTAGTCGTGATAGCCCCCTTGCCCCCAGCTGGAGGGGCAGGGATCGCAGAGCTGGAGCTGGCCAACGCTGTTCAGCACATCGCGCAGCCGGGTGAAGGCCACCCCTTCCTGAGGTGCCTGCCGAAACAGCTGGCTGAGAAAAGCCGGCCCTTCAAACCACCAGTGGCCAAACAGTTCGGCATCGAAGGGGGCCACCAGCAGGGGGGAGACGTCCATGGCAGCGCTGAGCTGATCCAACTGCCGCCGGCGGCCCTGCAGGTAATCGGTGGCGTGCTCTTTCACCCGTTCAGCGGCAACCCCCGGTTCGTAGGGGCGTTTCCGGTCCAACGGAGCGCTGTGGTCGGTGACCCGATGCAGCTTCAGGCCGAGCGGTCGCGGCTGGTCCAGCCCCAGGGGCTTGAGCTCTTCGATCGGCAGGTCCCAGCCCAGATCCCGGTGGAACTCCCGGTAATGGGGATCGCCGGGGTAGCCGTCCTTGGCCGACCACACCGGCAGCGTGGCGTCACTGTCGCGCCCGAAGAAGGCCACCCCATTGCGGCTGCAGATCGGGGCGTACACCCCATAGCGGGGGCGGGGCCGGCCGTGCAGCAACCCGTGGCCATCCAGCACGGCGTAGCGCAGCCCCGCATCGCGCATCCAGCGATCCAGGCCCTCGTAATAGGCGCATTCCGGCAACCAGATCCCCAAGGGGCGTTCGCCCACCAGGCGTTGGTGTTCCCGCACCGCCGTGCGCAGTTGCCCGCGCACCGCTTCCGGGTGATGGCGCAGCAGGGGCAGGTAGCCGTGGGTGGCCCCGCAGGTGAGCAGGTCCACCACGCCCTGGCGCTGCAGGGCCGCAAAGCGCTGGATCAGATCGCCGTCGCAGCTCTGCCAGGCCCGCCGGTGCCGCTCGATCGTGGCCGCCAGGTGCTCGGCGCCTGCGCGCAGGGATGGGTCGGCCTTCGGCAGCAGATCAAGCCTTTCCTTCAGCCACTGGGGAAAGCGCTGCTTGAGGTCTTGATCGCTGAGCAGCGACAGCAGCGTCGGCGACAAGCCGATGGTGAGCTTGGGCTGCTGGTGGGGGTCGGCGCTGGCCAGCTCCAGCGTTTCCAACAGCGGCAGGTAACACTCGATCAGGGCCTGGAAAAACCAGTCCTCTTCCAGGGAGCCAGGTTGTGCCGACCGCACGTAGGGCAGATGGGCATGCAACACCAGGGCGACAGCGCCTTTGGTCACGAACAAGCCCAAACGGTGGCTGAATTTAATCCGATTCCCCCTCGGGGGCTGAACTAGGATGGGTTAACTCATAGTCATTCCGACTAAGACCTCCGCTGGAGCCCCTTCCATGGCCAAGGACCCCGGTCGCGTCCTGATTTTTGACACCACCCTGCGGGATGGTGAGCAGTCGCCCGGGGCGAGCCTCAACCTGGAGGAAAAGCTGGCCATTGCCCAGCAGCTGGCCCGGCTCGGTGTGGATGTGATCGAGGCGGGGTTCCCCTTCGCCAGCCCCGGTGATTTCGCTGCCGTGCAGCGGATCGCCCAGCAGGTGGGTGGCGACAACGGCCCGATCATCTGTGGCCTGGCCCGTGCTTCAAGGGCCGACATCAAGGCCTGCGCCGATGCCGTGGCGCCAGCCCCGCGTCGCCGCATTCACACCTTCATTGCCACCAGCGATATCCACCTCGAGCACAAGCTGCGCAAGAGCCGTGCCGACGTGCTTGGCATCGTTCCCGAGATGGTGAGCTACGCCCGCTCTCTTGTGGAGGATGTTGAGTTCTCCTGCGAAGACGCCGGCCGCAGCGATCCGGAGTTCCTCTACGAGGTGATTGAGGCGGCGATTGCCGCTGGTGCCACCACGATCAATATCCCCGACACCGTCGGCTACACCACCCCCTCGGAGTTCGGTGCGCTGATCGCGGGCATCAACCAGCACGTGCCCAACATCGGCGATGCCGTGATCTCGGTGCATGGCCACAACGATCTCGGCCTGGCCGTGGCCAATTTCCTCGAGGCGGTCAAAAACGGTGCCCGTCAGCTCGAATGCACGATCAACGGCATCGGCGAACGGGCCGGCAATGCCTCCCTCGAGGAGTTGGTGATGGCGCTGCACGTGCGGCGGCGTTACTACAACCCCTTCTTTGGCCGGGAGGAGGACAGCCCCACACCGCTCACGGCTGTGCGCACCGAAGAGATCACCAAGACCTCACGGCTGGTCTCCAATCTCACCGGCATGGTGGTGCAGCCCAACAAGGCCATCGTTGGTGCCAATGCCTTCGCCCATGAATCGGGCATCCACCAGGACGGCGTTCTCAAGAATCGGCTCACCTACGAAATCATCGACGCCCAGACGGTGGGCTTGTCCGACAACCGCATCTCCCTCGGCAAGCTGAGCGGCCGCAGTGCCGTTCGCGCTCGCCTGGAGGAGCTGGGTTACGACCTCACCCGTGAGGACCTCGATGAGGCCTTTGCCCGGTTCAAGGAACTCGCTGATCGCAAGCGCGAGATCACCGACCGTGATCTGGAGGCGATCGTCAGCGAACAGGTGCAGCAGCCGGAAGCCCGCTTCCAGCTCAAGCTGGTGCAAGTCAGCTGCGGCAGCAGCCTGCGCCCCACCGCCACAGTCACCCTTTCGGATGAAGAGGGCAGTGAAACCACGGGCTCGGCAGTGGGCACCGGTCCGGTGGATGCCGTCTGCCGTGCTTTGAATGATCTGGCGGGTGTGCCCAATGAGTTGATCGAGTTTTCGGTGAAGTCGGTCACCGAGGGCATCGATGCCATGGGTGATGTGACCATTCGCCTGCGCCGCAACGGTGCGCTCTATTCCGGTCACGCTGCCGACACCGATGTGGTGGCGGCGGCGGCGATGGCCTTCGTGAACGCCCTCAATCGCCTGGTGGCCGGAGAGGAGCGCCAGTCATTGCATCCGCAGAAGGATCCTGTTGTCCTGGAGACCCGACCGACGCTCTAGAGCCGACGCCATGCGCACCTCCACCGCCCGGGTTGTTCAGCTGGTGCTGCTGATTCTTCTGGCGCTGCTGGTGCTCACGCCCTTGCTCTGGTTGGTGAGCACCTCGCTCAAGGGCCCGGCGGAAGACATCTTCAGCAGTCCACCGGCGTTGTTGCCCGCCCAGCCGAGCCTCGATGCCTATGTGCGGCTGTTTCAGGACAATCCCCTCGCCACTTATCTGTTCAACAGCACCGTGGTGAGTGGCCTGGCGGTGCTGGCCAACCTGCTGTTCTGCTCCCTGGCCGCCTACCCCCTGGCCCGGCTGCGCTTCGCCGGCCGGGGCCTGGTGCTGGGTCTGGTGGTGGCCACGATCCTGATCCCGTTTCAGGTGGTGATGATTCCGCTGTATCTGCTGATGGTGCAGCTGGGGCTGCGCAACACCCTGCTGGCTTTGGTGATTCCCCAGGCGGCCACCGCCTTCGGGCTTTACCTGCTGCGCCAGAGCTTTCTGGGTGTACCCAAGGATCTGGAGGAGGCGGCACGCATCGATGGCTGCAGCCGCCTGGGGGAATGGTGGAACGTGATGATTCCTGCCGCCAAAGCCGATCTCATCACCCTGGCGATGTTCGTGTTCATCTGCACCTGGAGCGATTTCCTCTGGCCGCTGGTGATCCTCGACGACCCGTCCCTCTACACCTTGCCTCTGGGGCTGCAGCAGCTCTCCAGCAGTTTTTCGCTGGATTGGCGGATCGTTGCCGCCGGCTCGGTGGTGTCAATCCTGCCGGTGTTGGTCTTGTTCGTGCTGTTGCAGCGCTTCATCCTGCCCAATGCCAGCGGGGATGCGGTGAAGGGATGAAGCGGCCGAGGTGCGCATGGCTGAGAAGGCATCCATGCGTTCCTGCATTACACCCATCTGTTGGCTGAGCAGCTCACTGTGGGCGCGGTTCGGTGTGCGCTCCTCCAGCTGATCGATCCGCTCCTGCAGCGCATGGATGCGTTGGTTGTGCTGCCGCAAACCCTGCAGCAGGCTCACCACAAGAACACTCACCAGCGCCAGGCTGCCGCAGCTGATCAGTTTCAACAGCATGCAACCTCCCCACTTGGGCCGATGCTGACTTGAATGGGAGCACGCAACAAGTGGTGCAGGGATGTCTCTCGAGGATCTGGATCGGTTTCTCACGCTTCGCGACGGCGACCCTGATCTGGCCAAGGCCCTCGCGCAGCTCATGGATCTCGAGCGGTTCCTCGGGCTCGCTGCCGAGCACGGTTTTGCCCTGAGTGAGGCGGATGTCTTCGCGGTACAGCAGCGCGAACACCACGCGCGAACGGCAGCTGAGCTCCAGCAGGATCAAGCCGCCTGCGCAATTTCATCCACGGCTGATCACCACCACGTTTCAGTTCACAGATCAGTTCTCAGATCCAGTCACTGATCCAGCTTCACCACGTCCGGTGTTTCTCCGTGCACCTCGCCGATCCAACGGGCGTGGGTGACGGCACCCTCATGGGTGTGAAAGATCCAGGCCCTTTCGGGGGAGGGTTGCCGTTCAATCTGTTGATCCACGGCATTGACGCCGAGATAACCGCCGGCTGAACAGGACCGCAGCACGTAGCGTTCGGCGTACCTGGTGAGCATGGGTGGAGAGGGCTCTACCTGTTCGCTAGCGGTGCGTTTCGGTGGCTCCGCGCGTTCTGCGGAATTGCTTTTAGTTTTCTTCCTTGAGGGTTAATAGGGTTTGTTGTTGCCAGCCCAACCCCTTGGGTGCGGTAAAGCGGCTTTGATGCCCGCCCTCCCGGAACCAGAGGGTGCTGAAGGCCTCGATCTCCAGCTCGTCCGGGTTGAGCGACCAGGTGTCCTGCAGGTAGCGGCGCAGTTGCTCCGGCTCAGGCGGATCGGGCTGTTGCCAGTGCACCACGGCCAACTGCCCCGGGCGTGAGCGGAGAATCGCCAGGCGGTGATTCGGATCGCCGTCGTTGGCGGGCTGAATCGATTCCTCCAGCTGCTCATCGCAGACGTAAAGCCGCAGCGGAGCACCGCCCTCGGCCTGGGGAAGTGGATATTTGTTGAGATACAGGGCCCGTGCTTTTTGAAACGCTGCCCCCGGAGCCTTCACCATCAAGGCGTTGTAGGCCTGCTGCAGCTGTTCACTCATGCCCATTGCGTCCCGTTGCTGGCTCCAGTGTGGGAATGCCGCTGGGTCAGGTCCATGGGAAGATGGTGACACTTCCGGGATTGGACTGCGATGGCCAAGCATCGCTCCCGCTACCGGTTGGTTGGCCTCGACGGTCAGCCGCATCCGGTGCTCGACGCCCTTTACGACACGTTGGAACTGGCCCTCGCTGATGCCAGCGATTGGTGCACGGGACAAGGGTCCCGCTGTCCCATGGGTCAGCAGGGCATTGCGGTTGAAGTGCGAACAGACAGCGGCAGTTGGCGCACCATTGATTACCCCGTCAGTTGCTTGAGCCGATCTAGTGCGATGGCGGGCTGATGTGGGTCAGTGTTGATCTCTGCGTGGTGCCGATCGGTGTGGGCGTCAGCCTTTCGCCCTACATCGCCGCCTGTGAGCGGGTGATCGCCGCCACGGGCCTGACCCACCAGCTTGGGCCCAATGGCACAGCGATCGAAGGCCCATGGGACGAGGTGATGGACTGTGTACGCGCTTGTCATGCCGAGTTGCACAGCATGGGAGCCCCGCGTCTTTACACAACGCTCAAGCTCAACACCCGCACCGATCGGCAGCAGTCGTTTGCTGAGAAGGTCACTTCCGTGGAACAGCTGCTTGAAGACTGAAAATCTGTAGAACTTCGGTGGGAATCAAGCCGGCTTGAGCCGATCTTGAGACCAATGAGATTGTTCTGTGGTCCCTGGCTTGATGGGTCGCCGTTTCAGGGCTGCGCTGTTGGTTCTGCTGGTGTTGCAGCTCACAGGCAGTGCTGTTCAAGCCTCAACCTGGGATCGCATCGCCAGTTACCTGCGGCTGCTGCAGCGGGCGGGCGTGAAGGCTCTGGTGGCACCCGACTGTCCTTTGGGCTTGCTGGGGGCCTTCCATGAGGGCAAGCAGGCCCTGTTGATGTGCGGCAACAACCTGCCCGACGATCCCGCCGTGGTTTGGGTGGTGCTGGCCCATGAATCAGCCCATGTGATGCAGTCGTGCCATGGCGGCAACCTGATGCCGGCGGCCTTGCTCAGCCGTGAGGTGGAGCTGGCCCGCCAGCAGGAGCCCAATCCTTTTCACGAGTTGCAGCTGTATCACTCCAGCCAGCATCACGTTGAGGCGGAAGCCCGGCTGATTCAGGCCCTGCCCGCGGAGCAGGTGGTGGCCTTGTTTGAAAAACACTGCGCCCAGCGGCTCTCCCCTTGAAGCTGCTGATGCGGGACCCGTGGCTGATGGCGGTCGACAAGCCCGCCGGCCTGCTGAGCCAACCGGGCCTGGGGCCCGAGCAAAGCGATTCCGTGATCACCCGCCTGCAGCGGCAGGACCAAAGCCTGCGCCTGGTTCACCGCCTGGACCGCGACACCTCGGGGGTGCTGCTCTTGGCCCGAAGCGCTGACGCCCTGCGCCGCCTCAGTGCCCTGTTTGCTGAACGCCGGATCAACAAGCTGTACCAGGCGGATGTGGAGGGGGAACTCCACGGCCGCGGTTGCATCGCCAGCCCTTTGGCGCGCCTGTCCCGCCAACCGCCGCGCTACGGCAGCCACCCCGAGGGACGTCTGGCGCTGACGATCTGGAGAGCCCGCGCCGCTGGTGCCCGCAGCACGCGGCTCTGGCTGCGTCCGCTCACGGGGCGCTCCCATCAGCTGCGGGCCCATTTGGCCGAACGGGGTCACCCCATCGTGGGCGATCCCATCTACGGGGATGCCGGCCGTTCCTGCCGTTTGCATCTGCATGCCCAGGCCCTGAGCTTTCGCCATCCCTTCACCCAGCAACGCGTCCGTTTGATCGCGCAGGAGGTTCACTTTGCCACTGAGTTTTGAACTCGTGAGTGCTGAACTCGTGAGTGGTGAATACAGACGCTGCGGTCAGCGTCGGGCCGGGATTGGATAGGGGATGCGGCGGTGGCGCATCCGTCGCCACACCTGCACAAAGGCACAGATCACCAGCTCCACTTCGCTGCGGTTGAGGCTGCTTTTGCGCAGTTGTCCATCCCGCTGCCGCGCTTCCACGATCCGCCGCACCGTGTCCACCGCCTGGGCATCGGAGGTGTCGGGGGGGAGCGATCGAAGCGCCGCCTCACAGCCGTCGGCCAGCATCAGGATCGCCGTTTCTTTGGAGCGGGGTACCGGTCCCCTGTAACGGAAGCGGCGCTCCTCAACCACACCGCCGCGCTCCTGGGCCTTGTGGAAGAAGTAGCCCATTTTTAAGGTGCCCTGGTGCTCAGGGATGAAATCGGCGATGGGCCGGGGCAGGCGGTGGCGCCGCGCCAGCTTCAGACCCTCATCCACATGGGCTTGAAGCACCGCCGCACTCGCCTGGGGGTCATCCAGCGCGTCGTGGGGATTGGGTCCGTCCTTCTGGTTTTCGATGAACCAGTCCGGTGCATGCAGCTTGCCCACGTCGTGATACAGCGAGCCGGTCCGGATCAGATCCACATCCGCACCAATTGCCCGCGCCCCTTCCTCCGCCAGGCCGCAGATCATCAGGGTGTGTTCAAAGGTTCCCGGGGCTTCGCAGGAGAGGCGGCGCAGCAGGGGGCGCTCCTGATCAGCCAGTTCCAGCAGCCGCGCCCGGGTGAGCAGGCCAAAGGAGCCCTCGAGCATTGGGATCAGCAGCAGGCTGAACATCAGCAGCACACCGAGCACAAAGGAATCGGTGGCCAGTTCATCCAGGCTTGGATTCAGATTTCCCCAGAGCCGCAGGCCGGTGATCGGTTGCATCTGCAGCAGCAGCCACTGCCCCACAAAGGCGCCGATCGGCAGCAGCACCGTGAGTTGAAGCAACTGGCCGCGGCTGCGCTGACGACCTGCGATCAAGGCCCCAGCGGCGGCCACCGTTGCCGCCACAATCAGGCGACCGTCCCCCAACCCTTGGACGGGTTCTGGCCAGAGCAGAGCGGCCACCCCCATCCAGACCAAGCCGCAGCCGGTGCCGAGGCCTTCCGCCAGCACCAGGGTGGGCGCCACCAGCACAGCCAGAGGGCTCACGGAGCTTTTGAACCAGAGCTTGGCTGCCTGCACCAAAAGCAGCAGGCCCGCCGCCAGCAGCGCATGGCGCACCTCCAGGCCAGGCCGTTCACGCCGCATCACCAGCAGCATCACGGCGCAGGCTGCAGCGGCTTCAACAAACCGTTGGAACCAGATCAACGGTTGGGGTTCGCGGCGCACGCGGCCGAAATAATCCAGCACGTCGTAGGCCTGGGGACTGATCAGCTCGCCCTTGCGGGTGATCAGATCCCCCTTGCGCACCTCGATCGTGGGAATGGCCTGTTTGGTCAGCTGTTCCTCGATCAGCTGCTTGCTCAGGTTCGGGTCCGTGCGCAGGTTGGTGCTGCCGCGCATGGCGCTGGTGAGCACCTTGCCGGCCAGAGTGCGCGCCGCCTCTGGCTGCAGGGCAACCGCCTTGAGTTGCTGGTCGGCGGCCTTGCGCAATTGCTCAATGGCCAGGTTGCTCACAAGCCCTTGGCTGAGCATGCGATCAGCGGTGCTGCGCACCGCTTTATCCCAGGCCAGATACTCCCATTCGCTGCGTCGTTCCAGCCACCTTTTCTCTTGATCAGACAGGTTCACCGGCCCGATCCGGTCTCCAGATCCGGTGTTGGTGACCTCCTGCAGTTGCAGCAGTTGCTGCTCGAGCCGTTGTTTGAGTGCTTGGGTCTGCTCCTGATCGATCACCTGCACCACCGATCGCGCCACCAGCGAGGCCCGCTGCTGCTCGAGGGCGGTGCTGTCCTGCACCAAAGCATCCTTTGGAGCGATGGCTTCAAACGGGGCCAGCGATCCGGGTTGAAGTTTTGGCTTGATCAGCCAGGGCAGGCTTGAGGCTGCGGCCACGCAAAGGCACAGCAGCAGCACAACAAAGGTCTGCAGTCGCGTCCAGCGCAGCAGGCTTCGCCCTGGGCCTTCGAGCCGCACCCAGTTCCGCCAAAGGCTGCTCAGCCGTGGAACACGAACCAAAAAGGACCCTGTAGCGGCATAACGCTAGCTCTCCTCAGAGGGCATGCTGGAGGGAGTGCATGGGAATGCCATGGCCCTGCGTTTGGACGGCAAGGTGCTGGCAAGGGATGTGGAGCATCGTCTTCAAACCCTGATCGAACGGCGTTTGCCCGAGGCGGGGCGACCGCCGGGCTTGGCGGTGCTGCGGG
This sequence comes from Synechococcus sp. MU1651, assembly GCF_023630635.1. NCBI lineage: Bacteria > Bacillati > Cyanobacteriota > Cyanophyceae > Synechococcales > Synechococcaceae > Synechococcus > Synechococcus sp. MU1651. Next base: position 30,458 of record NZ_JAKUHJ010000009.1, on the reverse strand, counting down.
TTGGTGATGATCCCGCCAGCGCCGTCTACGTCGCCAACAAGGAAAAAGCCTGTGCTCGGATCGGGGTGGCCAGCTTTGGTGATCACCTCCCCGGCGACACGCCTCCAGCGCAGGTGCTGCAGACGATTGAACTGTTGAATGCCAACCCTGCAGTGGACGGGATCCTCCTGCAGCTGCCCCTTCCTGCTGGCCTCGATGAGGGGCCTCTGCTGATGGCCATTGATCCTGAAAAGGACGCCGATGGTCTGCACACCCTCAATCTCGGACGGCTGCTCAAGGGGGAGCCGGGCCCGCGCAGCTGCACCCCCGCCGGGGTGATGGCGATGCTGCGCAGCAATGGCATTGATCCTGCGGGCAAGCGCGCCGTGGTGATCGGCCGAAGCATTCTCGTGGGGCAGCCGATGGCCTTGATGCTGCAGGCCGCCAACGCCACCGTCACCATCGCCCACTCCCGCACGGCCGATCTAGCGGCCCACACCCGCGAAGCCGACATCCTCGTGGTGGCAGCAGGCCGTCCTGAGTTCATCGGGGCCGAGCACGTGCGGCCGGGGGCGGCGGTGGTGGATGTGGGCATCCACCGCAAGCCGGAAGGCGGTTTGTGCGGGGATGTTCGTGCGGCTGAAGTCGAGTCGATCGTTGCTGCGCTCTCGCCCGTCCCCGGCGGTGTGGGACCGATGACGGTGACGATGCTTCTGGTGAACACCGTTGTGGCTTGGTGCAGACGCCACAACCTTGACCATGATTTGGACGATCTCGTGCCCTGATCGGTTCCATGGCGCTGCACTGGCTGTTCCCCACCCCCGTTCTTCAGGTGGATCTTGAGCCGGATGCCGCCACAGCCGCTGCCATGCAGCAGCAGCTGGAGCAGTTCGATGCCCAGGTGCATCAGCACTCTGAGTTCAGCGATCGCAACAACCTCACCGGAGATCTGCTGGGCCATGCCGGCCTGGATCAGTTGCATCGCATGGATGCGTTCCAGTGGCTGAACGGGCAATTGGCTGAGCATGTTTCGCTCTATCTACGTGCGCTGTTGGGCCCGGAGCACGGTCTTGTGGCCCACATCCAGAAGGCCTGGCCTGTGGTGTGTGCGAGGAATGGCGGAACGGTGGATCTGCACAGCCACCGCAACGCCCAGTTGAGCGCGGTGTTCTACGTGTTGACGGATCCTGCGAACGAGAGCGGGGAGCTGGAATTTGAGGCGCCCGACAATTACTTCAGCCATGTGATGGCGATTCCCTACCGCGATGCGGCTGTCTCCGGTGGGGTGTTCGCGCCGTAACCCCACCGTCTTCTGCTGTTCCCTTCGGACCTGCGCCATCGGGTGCTCCCCTATGAGGGAAGCAGCCCCCGCTATTCGGTGTCCTACGACCTGGCCATCACCACGGCACCGGGCAAGGGACGCGAGATGCGAACACCCCATCCGATGGATTGGGTTCCCCTCGGCAGCTAAGGGCTCGGCCTGAGAGAATCCCGCCAGCCAGGGTCCACCCATGAGCGCCGAGTTCGATTTCAAGGCCTATCTCGGCAAGGCCAAAGAGCGGGTGGAAGCGGCCCTCGATGGATCGCTCGGTCCGGAGCGGCCGGAGTCCCTCAGGGAAGCGATGCGCTATTCGCTGCTTGCCGGTGGCAAGCGCCTGCGACCGATTCTCTGCCTTGCCGCCTGCGAGCTGGCGGGCGGGGAAGCGACGCAGGCCCTGCCCACGGCGGTGGCGCTGGAAATGATCCACACCATGTCGTTGATCCATGACGACCTGCCGGCCATGGATGACGACGACCTGCGCCGTGGTCGTCCTACAAACCACAAGATGTACGGCGAAGCCGTGGCCATCCTTGCCGGTGATGCCCTGTTGACCCGCGCCTTTGAAATGGTGGCGCTGCGCAGTCCTGATGTGCCGGCTGAGCGTCTGCTCAAGGTGGTGGGAGAACTGTCGTTGGTGGCCGGCGCCCCTGGCCTGGTGGGCGGCCAGGTGGTGGATCTGGAAAGCGAAGGCAAGGAGGTGGATCTTGAAACCCTCGAATACATCCACCTCCACAAAACCGGAGCCCTGTTGAGTGCCTGTGTGATCACCGGGGCGATGATCGGCGGCGCCGATGAGGCGCTGATCAAGGCCCTGCGCACCTACGCCAGGGGGATCGGCCTCGCCTTCCAGATCATCGACGACATCCTCGACATCACCGCCAGCAGCGAGGTGCTCGGCAAAACCGCCGGCAAGGACCTCATCGCCGACAAGACCACTTATCCCAAGCTTCTCGGGCTCGACGAGTCCCGCCGTCGGGCCGATGCGTTGGTCAATGAAGCGAAAGAGGCGCTTCAACCCTGGGCCGAGAAGGCGATTCCCCTGCTGGCCTTGGCTGACTTCATCACCAGCCGCGACCGATGATCGACGCCATGCCCTCCCATGCGGTGCTGCGGGAGTTCTTCGACAACAGTTCGCTCACCTGGGGCCTGATGGCCTGTGGCGTCGCCCAGCTCTCGAAATTGTTCCTTGAGTTGCTTCTGCATCGCCGTTGGCGTCCGGCGGTGCTGATCGAAACCGGCGGCATGCCGTCGAGCCACTCCGCCCTGGTTACCGGTACGGCGGCCTGTGTGGGCTGGACCCTGGGCTTTGATCACCCCCTCTTCGCCCTTGCGGCGATGGTGGCGTTCGTCGTCATGTACGACGCCAGTGGCATTCGTCGCGCCGCCGGGCTGACGGCGGAACGGGTCAATGGTCTGCCTGATTCGCTCTGGCCGGACGCTCCGGAGAAACCCCTCAAGGAAAGCCTGGGCCACAGCCGGCTGCAGGTGCTGGTGGGCAGCCTGATGGGGCCCGCCATTGCTCTGCCCGGTTTGGAATTTGTGGGATCACCGCTGCATTTGCTGTCGGGTCTTGGAGCTGGGCTGGGGTGACCGCTGCCGCGGACCTCACCGCTGATCAGCAGAAAGCGGCGGACGCCTTTGCGGCCTGGCTCAAGCAGCCTGTGGATGGCACGCCCTTCGTGCTCAGTGGTTTTGCCGGTAGCGGCAAAACCTTCCTCTCCATGCGCCTGCTGCGCCAGGTGGAGGCCAGCGGTCTGTGCTGGACCGTTGTGGCACCAACCCATAAAGCGGTGGGCGTTCTGCGCCAGGCGTTGGAGTTGGAAGGTCTCCAACCCACCTGGTATCCCTCCACCATCCATCGCTTGCTGCGGCTGAAGCTCAAGCGCTCCGCCGACGCTGAACTCTGCGAACCCACCGAGCAGACGGCCATGGCCCTGGAAAACCTGGGCCTGGTGCTGATCGACGAAGCCTCCATGGTCGACAGCACCCTGTTGGGCATTGCCCTCCAGTGCGCCCATCCGTTCAAGACCCGTCTGGTGTTCGTCGGCGACCCCGCCCAGTTGCCCCCGGTGGGTGAGCCGAACAGCCCCGTGTTTGCGATGCAACGGTCCTGTTCCGCCAGCTTGACCCAGGTGGTGCGGCATCAAGGCCCGGTGCTGCAGTTGGCTGCGGGGCTGCGGGAGGGGCGCCTGCCCTGCCAGATGCCGCCGCTGCTGCCGCCGATTCGTTCCCAGCAAGGGCAGGTGCGCAGCCTGGTGCAACGGGAGTGGCTGGATCAGGCCAGGCGTGCATTGCGCGACGCCTCGGTGCAAGACAACCCCGATGCAGCACGCATCCTCTGCTACACGAACCGCACCCTGGATCGTCTGGTGCCCCATGCGCGCCGGGCCATCCATGGGGAGATGGCGGATCAGATGCCGGTGCTGCCCGGTGAGGTGTTGATCAGTCGCACCGCCGTGATGGCCCCGGCCTCAAGGGACGGAGAAGAGGCCGGTGAAGAACCCGACATGGTGCTCGGCTCCAACCGCGAAGTGACGGTGCGGGACGTCAAGCCGGAGGCCTGTGACCTGGCGGATTTCGGCCTGTCCTCCGCCGATGGGCCCGTGCCAGTGATCGAGACCCTCTCCGCATCGGTGAATGCGGGGGATCTGGAGCTCACCCTGCGCCTGCAGCCGCCGATTGGCAGCGCTGGTCGTCAGGAGCTCGATGCGGTGATGCAGCGGCTGCGCAAGCAGGCCCGTGATGCCGGCAAGAAAAACGGTCGCGCGATCTGGCGGCAGTACTTCCTGATTCGCGATGCCTTCGCTTCCCTGGGGCCTGCAGCGGTGCTCACGGTGCACCGCAGTCAGGGCAGCAGTTTTGGCGATGTCTTCGTGGCGCCGGATGTATTCCGGGCCGATCCAGCCATCCGCCAGCAGCTCTGTTATGTGGCCGTGTCCCGGGCCCGCACGGGGGTTTGGTTGCTCGGCGGCGAGACGTCGCCTGATCTGCGCGCCACCTGGCAGCGCCAATTCGAAACCATGCGGGATTCCGAGTGAATTCGAGGATCAGCGCTCAGAGGCGCAGGATCAGGGCCGCCAGGCCGATGCTCACCCCCAAACTCACAACGCCGAGCAGGGCTCTCCAGAAGGCTTTGTCTTTGGTGTCGAGGAAGTTGCTCAAGACATGCCAGGGGCTTTATTCGCCAGTTGTGCCATCTGGCAGCAGGTAAGGAAAGGTGCGATGAATCGGGCGGTGCAGCGACCGCAGCGTTTTGTTGTAGTGCACGCCGGGCACAACGCCGTAGCGGCGCCCCAGCACCAGTGCATGGTCCAGATCGGCCTCACAGCTGCGGATGTCGGTTTGCACAGGCCGCGCCTGCGTTGACACCGGTGCAGCGGCGGGAATCAGGGCCGAAAACTGTCCTTCCCTGTGCCGCCAGCTCTGACAGGCGTTGAGGGCTTCTGCCGCGGAATCGAACACCTGCTTGGTGGTTTCCCGTCGCGTGCTCATGGCCTCCATGCCGAGCAGGGGCAGCGCAGTGATCAACAGGACAAATCCGAAGCGGAGCATGCGGCAGGCGCGAAGGTCCTGCTTCAGCCGTAGCGAGATGGGCGGAGCGTGGAGACCTCCTTCCCAATTGTTTCGCGTCTATGTCTCAGCGCACTTCGTCTTAGTAGCGCACTTCGAACCAGTCGTCGCCAGTGACCGGGAGCTGGCTGGGGGTCACCCGAACCACCCGGGCGCCAGGCGGCCCGACCTCACACCAGGCCCGCAGTTCAGACAAGGCCAGCGGTGGCCCCTCGGCCTGCACTTCCACACGGCCATCACTCAGGTTGCGCACCCAGCCGCTGATGCCGAGATCCAGGGCGCGCCGATTGCAGCTGGCGCGGAACCCCACCCGCTGAACGCGACCTTCGATCACCCAGCGCCAGCGTTCGGAGAAGGGTTGGACCCGCGGGGGCTGCTGGCGGCTGACGAAGCGTTTGGCGATCTTCTCTCCCCGGATTCGAGCGCGGCGCGCCATCGGGAGCAGATCGTCGTAGAGCTTGCCCAGTGCAGGTGAACCCAGCTCGCGTGAACCGTCTGATCGACCCATCCTTCCGAATGTCGATGGACTTTCCATCCCTCAATGTCCCACAGCACTGACTTGTCGGAGGACGGCCGGTTGGTGTGCAGTTCCCAGCGGTGAAATTCATGGCCCACCAGCTGCTGACCGCTCTCCACCGCAGGGCTGTCCCGCCGCGCCTGCAGGCGGCGATAGCCCACCTGCAGCGGGCCGCGCTGGGCCGTGAAGGGAAGCAGTCCCGCCATGGGGTGGCTGGTGCCATCGAGATCGGTCAGCTGCTCTCCGAGCACAAGCATCCCGCCGCATTCGGCGTAGAGCGGTCGCTGTTGCACGAACGCCCGCAGCGAGCTCAGGCTTTGCGTGCAGCCGCTGAGCTGGGCAGCGTGCTGTTCGGGGAAACCGCCCGGCAGGATCAGGCCCTTGGCGTCTGTCGGGATGGCCTCATCGGCCAGGGGGCTCCAGCGGAGCACGGGCATGCCCATGTGCTCCAGCAGTTCACTGGTTTCCTGGTAGCGGAAGTGAAAGGCGGCATCACTGGCCAAAGCCACCGGCAGGGGCTGGCCCTGCTCCACGGGGATGCTGGCCAGGGGATGCGGCCCAGGGCGGGGCGCCTGCAGCAGGGGGACCAGGCGTTCCAGGTTCAGGTGCTGGCTGGCCAGAGCGGCCCAGGCCTGGCGTCGCTGCTCGGGGGCCTCCAATTCATGGGCCGGGGCCAAGCCGAGATGCCGGCCCGGCAGGGCCAGGGCTTCGCTGCGCGGCAGGCAGCCCAGCAATGGCACCTCCATGCGCTCCAGCACGTCGGCCAGCAGCTCCCGGTGCCTGGGGCTGCTGACCTTGTTGAGCACCACGCCGGCGATGCGCAGCTGGGGATCGTGATCGCGGAATCCGCGCACGATGGCGCCGAGGGAGGCGGCCTGACCACCGGCATCCAGCACCAGCACCACCGGCAGGTCCAGCAGGCGGGCCACGTCGGCCGTGCTTCCGGTCGTACCGCTGCCGATGCCATCGAAGAGCCCCATCACCCCTTCCACGAGGGTCAGCTCAGAGGCACCGCCGTAACCGTGAAAGGCCTGGCGAACCCAGGTTTCACCGCAGAGATTGAGATCGAGGTTGCGACAGGGCTGACCCGAGGCTTGGCTGAGCAGCTGGGCATCGAGATAGTCCGGGCCCACCTTGAAGGCCTGGATCCGGCGTCCGTTCTGCTGGGCCCAGCTCAGCAGCGCCAGGCTCAACAGGGTTTTGCCGCTGCCACTGGCTGGTGCAGCGATGACAGCGGCCATGGCTCAGATGAGGATCAGCCCAGCAGCCTGGCAGCCAGCGGAGCAGCTGCGGCCAGCAGGGGATTGGTGCTGTCGTGACCGCCGCCCAGGAGGCGGGCCACATCCATTTCAGGGGTGTCGTGCTGCACGGGAACTACTTCCTCATGCAGCTCGAGGTTGGCCATGCCTCCCCCCTCCAAACGCATGCAGCCCCCGGATTCAGCGCAGAGGATCACGCACACCCCCTGGCCGTTCTCCGGTTCAGCGATCAGCCGCAGCCCCACCATCTGGCCGGCGTGCACGTTGGGCTGAGCGACTGGCACGGCCATCAGTTGGAAGCGCACCTCGGTGCCATCGGAGCGCTTGAACTGGGCGGTAGTGCCGTTTTCGACCGCAGCGGTCGAGAGCAGCGTCCAGCCCAGTCGATCGGCGATCCAGGCGGCCAGCAGCAGCCCCTGGGCAGGGTGATGGCCCTCAACATCGATGTCGAGACGGGTGATGTGGCTGAGGGCATCACGCCGTTGCGGCGGGTCGAACACCATGGCCAGGGTCTCGCGCCAACTGCGTAGGCGCAGCCAGTTGAGATCGTTCACCGCCTGGCCGCTCTCCACGCGGTGACGCAGAAGCTCAAGGCACTGATGTGGATCCCCCAACGCGGTGTCGATGATCAGGCGCCGTGGTGCGCTGGTGAGCCGTTGCATCAGCTCCGGTGCTTCGTCGATGCAGCCGTTCCACCAGACCCAGGCCGGCATCGATTCAGGCAGCAGGGGGTCGAGAATCGAAAAGCCCTCATGCAGGGCGCCATGGCCGCCCCGCAGCACCACCACATCGCCGCAGGCGGCGGTACCACCGCCTTCTTCAGGCAGCGGGCAGTAGGCGGCCACGAGTGTTTCAAGGGGCTGGGCCGCATCGATGGTGGGTGCCAGGGTGATCAGGCGCCGGGGCATCAGTGCACTCAGGGCTGGGTCGATGTACTGCCCACGCAGGTCTTCGGCGTTGGCTTGCCCTTCTAAATCAGCCACCGCCTTCACCACAGCCCCATCCAGGGGCGGCGTGCTCAGGGGAAGGTCGGCATCCAGCACCGCCTGGCGTCCCGCAGCAACCAAGGGGGCGGACTGCTGTCCCGTGATGGGGCCTGATAAACGACCACTGCGGATCAATTGCTGCTCGGCCCAGGCGGGTTGCCAGATCAGCAGGCAGAAGGTGTTGGCCCCGGTGCCCGTGCTGCCCTGCTGCTCGGGGGACCAGAGCTGTTCGAGGTAGTGGGGCACTTCCGCCGGTGCCAGTTCGAGCGGGGTTTGCAGGGTGAGCTGAGGGGACATGGTGACGGATGAACGAGACGTGGAGAGCTGAACAACAGGGCTGTGAACGTGCGCGGTCAGGGGCGTCGCCAGAGCAGTCCGTCCTTCGCCAGCAGGGCATCCGCGGCGGCCGGTCCCCAGGTGCGGGATTCGTAGGGATGAACCGGCAGCTGCCAGGGGCTGTCTTCAATCAGTTCCAGCAGCGGGGTGTAGAGCCGCCATGCCGCTTCAACCTCATCGCTGCGGGTGAACAGGGTGGGGTCGCTGAGCATGGCGTCAGCCAGGAGCCGCACATAGCCCTCATCGGAGGGTTCCCCGAAGGATTCGTCGTAGGAGAACTCCATGTCGATGGGGCGGCTGCGCATGCCAGATCCGGGTGACTTCACCTCGAAGCGGAATTCGGCCCCCTCATCCGGTTGGATGCGCAGGATCAGCTGATTGGCCGTGGGGCCTCCGGTGGCTGCATCAAACAGATGCACCGGTGCTTCACGGAAGGTGAGCACCACCTCACTGGTGCGCTTGGCCAGCCGTTTGCCGGTGCGCACATAGAACGGAACCCCCTGCCAGCGCCAGTTGTCGATGAACAGCTTCATCGCCACGTAGGTCTCGGTGGTGCTGTTGGGATCCACGCCGGGTTCATGGCGGTATCCGGCCAGGGGCGATTCCGCGGAACCACCGGGTCCGTACTGGCCACGGATGCAGCAGTTCCAGGGTTCGAGCTCATCGGCCAGGCGGGCAGCCTGAAGAACCTTGGCTTTTTCGTTGCGGATGGCCTCCGGGTCAAAGCGCCCGGGAGGTTCCATGGCGGTGATCGCCAGCATCTGGGTCAGGTGGTTCTGCACCATGTCCCGCAGGGCACCGGCCGATTCGTAGTACCCGGCCCTTTCCTCCACGCCAACCGTTTCAGCGGCGGTGATTTGAACACTGGAGATGTAATTGCGGTTCCAGATCGGCTCGAAGATCGTGTTGGCAAAGCGCAGAACCATGATGTTCTGGACGGTTTCCTTGCCCAGGTAATGGTCGATGCGAAAGATCTGGTTCTCCTGACCGCAGGCCTGCACCACGCGATTGAGGGCCTGGGCACTGCCGTAGTCGCGTCCGAAGGGCTTTTCGATCACCACCCGGCTGCGTTTGGGGTCCTTCAACAGGCCAGCGTCGGCCAGTGAACGGCAGCCACTGCCATAGAACTTGGGGGAGACGGAAAGATAAAAGGTGCGGTTGCCGCGGGTGGCGCACTGTTGATCGATCTGCTCGAGCCTGGTGTGCAGGCTCAGCATGTGATCGGTGTTCTGTAGGTCGACCGGCTCGTAGAACAACTTGCCCACGAACTGCTCCCAGGCCTGGGGATCGTCCTCGATCGTGCTGGCCAGTGCCTCCGCCATCTTTCCGCGGAACTCCTCATCACTCCACGGCCGTCGCGCACAGCCCAGCAGGGCGAACTCACTGGGCAGACGCCGTTGCTTGAAAAGTTCAAACAGGGCTGGCACCAGCTTGCGGTGGGTCAGATCACCACTGGCGCCGAAGATCACCAGACACTGCGGCGCGATCACGCGCTCCTGACGCAGTCCAACCCTGAGGGGGTTCGTCATCGTGGCAACCATGGAGTGTCCAGGCTTCTGACGATGGTTTAGGCACGGAACTGGCAACAGACATGGACTCGCCGCTTTGTTTCCGTGTTGGTGTCAGCCTTTGTTGCCAACCCAAAAAAAAGTCCACCCCGAGGGGTGGACTGAAAACGGGTTGGCTGATGGATCAGCGTTTGATCGATCAATAGGTTTCCACGTGCCAGCGGTCAGCCTTTTTGAGCTGGGGGCGCAGTTCGGCCCAGTCGAGCCCCTTGGCGGCCGCGGCGGCGGTCATGGCTTCGTCGATGCCCGGCTCCATGCCGCGCAGACCGCACATGTACACGTGGGTCTTGGGGTCTTCGATCATCGCGAAGATCTCTTCGGCATGCTCCAGAACGCGGTCTTGGATGTACATCCGGCCGCCCTTGGCGTTCTGCTGTTCCCGGCTGATCGCCTTGGTGTAGCGGAAGTTGTCGGGGTACTCCTTCTCGTAGTGGAGGAAGTCCTCGTCGTAGAGCAGGTTGGCGGTTTTGGGTGCGCCCATGAACAGCCAGGCTTTGCCGCGGAATTTCCAGCCGTTGGCCTCCTGCTCGCGGGGCTCGAACATGCGGCGCAGGTAGGTGCGCATCGGAGCGATGCCCGTGCCCGTCGCCAGCATGATGATGTTGGCGTCCTCATCGTCAGGCAGGAGCATCTCCTTACCGACCGGACCGGTGATCTTCACCTTGGTGCCGGGTTCGATGTCGCAGAGGTAGGTGGAGCACACGCCGTAGATCTGCTCACCGGCGTCGTTCTTGTACTCGAGCTGGCGAACGCAGAGGGAGACGGTGTTGCCCTCCAGGTTGTCGCCGTGTCGGGTGCTGGCGATGGAGTAGAGGCGCAGCTTGTGGGGCTTGCCGTTGGCGTCTTCCCCTTCGGGAATGATGCCGATGCTCTGACCTTCGATGTACTTCAGTTGCGGGTCGCCGCCGGCAAGATCAAAGGTGATGTGCTGGACACGGCCGATCGCACCGTCCTTCAGCAGGGAGTAGTTCTCCGTGACCGTGCCCATGAACGGTGTTTTGGGCTTGTAGGTGTTGACCGGAACGTCGGCGTGGGGCTTCTTCTTCGGGGCGCTTGACGTCACGGCTTTCTTGGCGGTTTTTTTGGCGGTTTTTTTGGCAGGTGCCGGGGTGGTGGCGACAGGAGAGGCATGTCGCTCTACTTCCTGACCGTTCACAGACAAGATTTTGGCGCCAGAGGCACCCAATCGTTTGAAAAGTGCGGAAAACTGGTTCATCCCAACGGTGTAGGTCTGAACCACAGACGGTTGTGAGCCGACATGGGGACCACTTGCCACGACAGTGAACAGAACCTCATTGCAGTGCTCTGTCGCTGCATTGGACACCCGCATTGAAATCACCTGCCATTGGTGGCGCGACTATAGGCGTGGCCTTTGATTTCACACAAAAAGGTTGCTGTTCGGAACAGAATCTGATCTGATCTAGGCGACCTCCTTAAGATCCTCAGGTTCGGCCCCTCATCTCGGCGTCTCTTTTGGTTTTCCCCCAGACAATGTTTGGACGAGGGCTTCAAACCTCCGCAGATTCAGGGACTGCGATTGAGCAGACCATGGAGCGTCTGCCCCAGGGGACGCGGCGTCTGGCCGCTGAACTCAAATCCTCACTGCCCGTTCAGCTGCTCTGGGATGTGCTGACGGATTACGAGAATCTCTCCCGATTCATTCCCAACCTCAGCACCAGTGAGCTGATTCAGCGCCAGGGTCAGACGGTGCGTCTTCAACAGGTGGGCAGTCAGCAGCTGCTGGGACTTCGCTTCTCAGCCCAGGTTCAGTTGGAGCTCACGGAATACCGACAGGACGGATTGCTGAAGTTCCGCATGGTGAAAGGGGATTTTCGACGTTTTGAAGGGTCTTGGCAGATTCGTCAGCGTCCCGATGGCAGTTCGCTGCTTTATGAGCTGACGGTTCAAGGCTGCCTTGGCATGCCGATCGGTCTGATCGAGGAGCGGCTGCGGGACGACCTCTCCAGCAACCTCAACGCCGTTGTGCAGGAAGCACACCGCAGAAACAGCTGAACAAGCGGCGAGGGCGTAGCAGATTCAATGCAAACAACATAATTAGTGTTTTAGGGCTTAAAAAGCGCCAAAACACTTGAATTTGTACTCAATTCATCACCAAAACGAGTCTGGTGATGACTTCATACCCCCAAGGGGATTCGAACCCCTGTCGCCTCCGTGAAAGGGAGGTGTCCTAGGCCTCTAGACGATGGGGGCGAGGCCGTAATCAGCGAGCGGTCTGTGCTCCTGATCACTTGTGAACACTAGGGCTTGGTCGGACCCTCCGTCAAGACAGCTTGACCCCATTCGACACCTTGTCCTTGCCAGATCGGCACCGTGAAGGTGAAGCAGGCACCTTCGCCAGGGTCCGACACCACCCAGATCTTGCCGCCGTGCACTTCAACGATGCGGCGGCAGACCGATAGCCCCACGCCGTAGCCTGTGGTTTGGTCGGAGGTTTGCGGCAGCCGCACCCGATCCAGAAAAATTCGCTGCTGTTCCGTTTCCGGAATGCCCGGACCGCTGTCACAAACGCTCACCTCCACCCGCTGGCTGGTGCGGTGCAGCATCGTGAGCGAGATGTGCCCGCCGTCGTTGGTGTATTTCAGGGCGTTTTCGAGCAGATTCAGCAGCACCTGGCGCATGCGGCGCTGATCAGCGAAAACCTTGGGCAGGTCAGCCGGAATATCGGTTTTGATTTCAACGTTGCGCCCCAACCACAATTTTTCGAGCTCGAGGATCACTTCTGCTGAAACGCTGGCCAGATCAAGCCGTTGAGGGTTGAACAGGGTTTCCCATCGGGTGGTGCCCACCTCCAGCAAATCCTTCGACAGCGACTCCATCTCCTGCAGGCGGCGGGTGATCACATCCTGAAAGCGATCCATGTCGATCTGGCCCAGCTTCTGGCTTTGCAGGGCCAAGGCCGCTGCCGTGAGTGGGGTGCGCAGTTCGTGGGCCACCATGCGCAACAGGCGTTCCTGGGCGCTGACGCGATCGATCAGCGTCTCGTTCTCCTGGCGTAGCACCAGCAGCTGATCCTCCAGCTGGAGTTCCTTCTGGGTGCGACTGCCATCAAGTTCGGTGGGCCTGAGGCTGAGACCAAGGCCGCTCACCACCCCATCCTGTTTCCAGCGGGGCACCCATCCTTTGAGTTGCTGAAGGATGTTGCTTCCCGCGAATACCTGCTTGGGGTTTGGCGCCAATTTGATCAGCGCTGGCGTCACCACGAGGCGATGCAGCTCAAGCAGTTCGGGTTGCTGGGCGGGATCGGCAACCTGCAGGGTGACTTCGAAGCCCAGGTCTTCCCGTTCCAGGAATTGCACCAGCGATCGGAGGTCCTGACCCGACAGGTGATGGCGAGCTGCCACCAGCAACAGCTTCAGGGTTTGTCGTGTCTTGGGAGCGTCCTTGACCACGCGGACTGCAAGACAGCAAAAACCAACGCTCACCTTATGGGTTTTTGACTGCGCCGCCAGCAGCGCTAAGACGAACAGGAACACTCCGTTGCGTCATTGACGCGGTCCATGTCGCTTTTTTCTGCGCAAAACCGTGTTCCTCTGACCGTTCCCGGCGGAGTGGCTGCCCAGCCTTCGATTCAGGTGGATAGCAACCTGCGCCGCTGGTTCAGCCGCAATCTGGGCTTGTGGCGTTCCCGGCGGCAATACACCTTCAGTGACGACCAGGTTCTCCACTTGGACATGAACCTGAAAATGGAGGCGTTCGCACACCCCGAGGTGGGTGAGAGCCGCTACCGCTTCAGCTGGTGGTCTGATCAAGACGACCAGCATTCCGACGAATTCTTTGCCCGCAAGCCCTGGTTTGAACGCAGTGGCGTGATGGAAGCCACGTTGTGGGGCCATCAACTCCAGAGAAGTCGCGGTTATTTGACGGGAGATCCGGTGCGCACCAGGCTGCGTCAGGTGGATGAGCACGAAACCATCCTCGAATCCCACTACCAGCAGTGGGACATCCTTGAGCACATTCGCCTTGTCGATCAGGACCGCTACCGCTACCGCGCCATCTACAGCTGGGAGAACGGTGATCTCTCGATCGTTGAGCACCACCATGAGATTCGAATGTCCGATCCCCTGCCACTGATCGAGGACGACTGATCGAAAACGATTGATCCAGGACGACTCAACGGCGCCGTTGTGCTGATGGCCCAGTTCAACAACCGCGCCTGAGCTTCGGCCAGCTTTGGCATGGGCGGTAGGTTGCGAAAAATTAGACGCTGCCGGGACCCAAGGTGATTCGTCGTTCATTCGCTGCCGCAGCTTTCGTGCTGGCTGCCCCCTTGCTGTCACCGGCAACGGCTCTGGCTCAGGCCTCCAAGGACAAGCCCACTCCTGCCACGGCCATGGAGGTCAACACCTACGGCGTGATGTCGATTGCCACCTTCTGTGAGGCGAGGGCGCAGAAGATCGATTTCAACAAGTCTCTGGCCGTGGCCCTCGCTGGTCAGTTGCATGTCATTTATGGCAAGCACGGTGGTTTGCTTCCCGGCACCAAAGATCCCTTGCCTGAGAAGCAATTTCTCAACAATGCAGGATTCATGATCGTTGGTGGTGCGCTGAAGTTCTGCCCTAAATCAGTTCCCGCTGCAGAAAAAGCACGCTTTGAAAAAGCTGCTGCTTCGTTGAAGCGTTCGAAAAAATAAGATCTTCCCAGGCTCTAACGATTGAAAACGTCTGGCCTGCTGAGGTCAGGCGTTTTTTTGTGTCTGTTCCTCTGCTCTGATGCCGTTGCTTGCTTGATGGTCGGCAGCTTGGCTGAAACGTCCCGGTTTTGAGCGTCGTCCGTCAGGATCGTTCGGTCCTCGCGTGGTTCGGCCATGACTGCAGCTGCTTCGATTCGTCTGGCGGACTACACGCCGTGGGCCTTTGAACTCCCTTCCATCGCCCTGGACGTGAACATCCAGGACGACCATGTCGTCGTTGCCTCCAGGCTCAGCCTTGAACCGCGTCGGCCTGGAGAGCCCTTGGTGCTGCGCGGCGTTGATCTGGCGATCGAATCCCTGGTGATCGACCAGGCGCCGTTGTCGCCAGAGGAATACAGCTTTGCCGAAGGACGTCTCACCATCCCCAACGTGCCGGACCAGCCGTTTGTGCTGGAAACTCGTTGCCGTCTGGATCCCTACTCCAACAGTTCGCTCGAAGGCCTGTACGCCAGTGGTGGTCTGCTGAGCACCCAGTGCGAGGCCGAGGGATTCCGGCGCATCAGCCTGCACCCTGATCGTCCGGATGTGCTGAGCCGCTGGCAGGTGCGGATCGAGGCCAGCCGCAGCAGCTGCCCTGTGCTGTTGAGCAATGGCAATGCGGTTCAGGAGGAATCCGTCGGCGCTGATCGTCATGCGGTCACGTGGGATGACCCCTTCCCCAAGCCCTCCTATCTGTTCGCCCTGGTGGCCGGAGACCTCAGGGAGATTCGTGATCACTACACAACGGCGTCGGGCCGGCAGGTCACCCTGCGCTTGCATGTGGAGGAGGGGGATGAACCCTTCACGGCCCATGCCATGGCTTCGTTGAAACGATCCATGCAATGGGATGAATCGGTTTACAACCTTGAATACGACCTGGATGAATACAACATCGTTGCCGTCCGACACTTCAACATGGGCGCGATGGAAAACAAGAGTCTGAATATTTTCAACTCAAAGCTTGTTCTGGCGGATGCGGAAACGGCCACCGATGCAGAACTTGAACGCATCGAAAGTGTGATTGCCCATGAATACTTCCACAACTGGAGCGGAAATCGCATCACCTGCCGGGATTGGTTCCAGCTGTCGCTCAAAGAAGGCCTGACGGTGTTCCGTGATCAGTGCTTTACCGCGGATCTGCATTCGGAGGCGGTGAAGCGCATTGAGGATGTGGCGATGTTGCGCAACACCCAATTCCGTGAGGATGCTGGCCCGACGGCCCACCCAGTGAAGCCAGCGGAATACCAAGCGATCGATAACTTCTACACAACAACCATCTACGAAAAAGGTGCGGAATTGATCCGCATGCTGCGCACCCTGCTGGGACCCGAGCGGTTCATGAAGGGTATGGAGGTGTACGTGCAACGCTTCGACGGCACAGCCGCCACGACGGAAGACTTCGTTCAGGCGATCGCCGATGGCGCCACCAGCCAGGGCGAGCCGCTGGGCTTTGATCTGGACCGCTTCAAGCGCTGGTACCACCAGGCAGGAACTCCGGAACTCAGCATTGATCGGCAGTGGAACCCCGAATCGGGTCAGCTGACGGTGGACTTGCACCAGACGACGCCTCCGACGCCGGGGCAGGCGGACAAACAGCCCCTGGTGCTGCCGGTTGCCATGGCCTTGGTGGGGGAGCAAGGCCGTGTTGGTGAGGAGCAGCTCCTGGTGATGGAGGCTGAGCGCGCCAGCATCACCCTGCAGGGCCAGCCCGGCGACACCCCCCCTGCCCTTTCGGTGCTGCGCCGCTTCTCGGCCCCGGTGCACGTGCGTTTGGAGCAGCCGCTGGAGGAGTGCCTGCAGCTGTTGGCGTCTGATGATGACCCGTTCTGCCGCTGGGATGCGGCCCAGCGCCTGGCACGCCAGGTGCTGTTGGCGCGGGCTGAAAACCAGCCGAAGCCTGCCGTGGAAGCGGCGCTGATTCAGGCCCTCGATCAGCGGATCTGTGCCTACGACGGTGGTGATGGCATAGATCTGGCGGCGCTGCTGGCGCTGCCGGGCATGGCGGAACTGGAGGCGTTGCAATCCCCGGTGGATCCGCTGGCGCTGGATCAAGCCTTCCGGGCGTGGACCCATGAGATGGGCGTTCAATTGCAGTCGTCCCTGCGTCGCCTTCTGGAGCTGGCCCGGGCTGACTGGACCCTGGCTTGGCCGGCGGGTCAGGGCGGCCGGGCCCTGACCGCCTTGGCCTGGCGCTGGCTTGCCGCGGCTGGTGATGCCACGGTTCAAGCGGAGGCATTGGCTGCTGTTTCCGGCCCCTCGATGACCCTGGCACGGGGAGCCCTGCGGGCCTTGCTGCCGCAGGAAAGCGCCGAGCGTGAGCAGGCGATGGCGCTGTTCTACGAGCGTTGGCAAGACAAGCCCGTGATCCTGGATGCCTGGTTCGCGATGGAGGCATCGGCCCCCAGGTCCAACGCGTTGGAGCGGGTTCAACAGCTGCTGGAGCACCCGCGCTTCGATCCCCTGGCGCCCAATTCCCTTCGCGCTGTTCTCGGTGGATTCACCGCCAATGTTCAGGCATTTCACGCCATCGATGGCAGTGGCTACCGGTTCATGGCGGAGCAGATCGCAGCGGTCGACTCCCGCAATCCGATCACCGCATCACGGATGGCCAAGGTGTTCAGTCGCTGCGGCAGTTACGGCACCGAGCGTCAAATGGTCATGCGTCAGGCCATCGACCAGCTGGCCGCCAAGCCTTTGTCGGCGAACACCGCTGAGGTGGTGCAGTTGCTTACGACGTGACCACCACCAGCACGATCACCGCGATCAGCAGGATCACCAGCCAGCGTTTTGCGTTGCTGCGCCGCCTGCTGTGCGTTGTGGACCGTGCAGCTCGGCTACCGGCCGCAAGGCCGCAGTTCTGACAGACCAGCCGCCCGGCCATAGATCGGTCGGCACGAAACCGGCGGCTTCCGCAGTTCTGGCAGACGGTGACGGCCAAGGTCTCTCGATCAGCGCTTCACCAGCTTGCCTGGCCTGAGCCAGTGAGTCATACAGCCAGCCAGTCCCGTTCAACAGCCACCCCGGCACCAGCGTTGGCGTTGCGGCCTTGGTTCAGCGTTGGCTTCGCTGGCTGGACTCGGTGGAGGGATTGGAGGTGGAGGCAACAACCCTGCGGGCTGAACGGGAAGACGTCGCGACCCCCATGCGGCATCGAAGGGAACCACCACGAGGGGGATCGGTTCCGCACTCTTTGCCGGCCAGGCCAAAGCACTGGACGCGATCAGGACTGTGATCAGAAGTCTCATCGCGCCATTGTGCCGATCCTGCAGCGTTATGCCGTCACGTCGGCTGCGTTCTCAGTGCCCTACCCCAAGGCCTCTTCAGACTTTGGAGTATGAGACGCCGCGGTAGGTGAGAGCAACGCTATTGCGAACGGATTTGATCTGCTCAGCCCGATAGCTTTTGCCCATGTATTTCAGTTGGATTGTTGGCCGCGTCGATACTGCTTCTGTTTTTGCATATTTGTTGCCCAAGAAAGTGAGTTCCATGGCGTGAATAGGGATGAGTAAAAACTTTTTGAGTTCTACGTTCTCGCCCGAATGCAGCAAGGTTCCGCTTGATACCTTGCTCTTTAGTCATTGTTAAGGCTGCGTCAGCTTGATACAAGTTCTGCTCTTAACCCCTGTCCTGGCAGGAGAAAGGGGTTGATTCGACTTGTGGGATTTTGTGTTTGTTGATGTGAATCCGTTGAAATATTTGTTGGTTTTGTGTGCACTGTTGAACTTGTCTTGATTGATTCTCTCAGGCTTCAGGCTTGGAGCGCTCCTCTGTTTGCGCTTTGCTGCAGCGTTGGCATGCAGCAATCCTGTCTTTGTGGTGTTCCGGCAGCGTTAGCCGGAATGGGTCCACGTCAAATTCGTAGCCACAGGAGCAGCGGGCATGGAACTTCAGTTTTTTCGCTTTTTTGAGTCGCTTCAAAAGGGTGATGTTTCCAAAAACTTGATCGGGCTTGAATCGCTCCAGCTTGGTGCGTTCCTCCGGCGCATGCTTCACCCGGGCCTTGTGCAGGGCGTTGCGCACGGAGTTTTCACTGCCTTTGCCCAGGATTTTGGGGATCTGCAGGATCGATCGCCCTTCCCGCAGATACAGACGCTTGATCTCCTCGATCTCAGCACTTGTGAAGCCAGATTTCTTGCCCACCTGCTTCCTGCCTTTGATTTGAGTCTCTCAGGCGGTGCGCAAGCACCATCCACGTTCTTGGAGGCGAAATGTCAGCCTGTCGGGATGATCCCACTCGACCCACTGCTGCAACGGCTGGCCAGAGTTGCCGGCATGGAGAGCGGCTGCAAGCGCCTTGTTGTTGTGCAGGGCCAGCTGGGGGATTTCGACTCGATCGAATACGCCCAGGCGCTGGTGCCAAGGCTTCCCCAGTTGGCGGCGCTTGGGGTCAAGGTTCAGCTGTTCGGCATCGGCAACGCCGCCAGTGCCGAACGCTTCGCGGCCTTCACCGGGTTTCCCCTGCAGCAGCTGATCGCCGATCCATCACCCCAGCTGCATCAGGCCCTGGGGTTGGAGGCCGGCTTGAAGCTCCCAGGTGGGCCCTGGCCTGGTTTTCTGCTGATGTGCGCCGGCGTCGGCTCGCCGGGCACCCTGCGCGAGGTGTTGCGCGGTTACACCGGAGATCGCTCGGCGGCCCAGATCTTCGACGACGAAGAGTGGGTTGAAGCCTTTCCTCTGCCGCGCTTCCGGGGGGCTCTGTTCCGCCAGGCCGGTGGTGCCGGGTTCCAGCGACCGTTTGAGCTCGCCACCAAGCGTTTGCGCAACATGAATGAAGTGCTCCGCAACTGGCGCACCTACGTGCCCTGTGACGACTACATCACCCAGCGCGGCGCCACCGTGTTGCTCGACGCCGATGACAGCGTGATCTATTGCCACCGCGATCAAAGCCTGCTCGGCTACTCCGCCACCATGGAACGCCCCTTGGCGTTTCTCGATGAGGTTCTGGCCCAGGGCTGAGCTCAACTGGCTGTCTTCAATTGGCTGTCTTCAATTGGCGGTGGGCTCGCGATACACCGCAAGAGCCGCCACCAATCCGCCAATGAACCCTGCGCTGTGGCCGATCCAGCTGACGCCAGCGGGTGAGACACCGGGGATCAAGGCGATCAGGGCTGAGCCGTAAAGCCAGAACGCCACCAGGCCAAGAGCGATGGAGAGGATGCGGCGTTCCAGCCAGCCGATCAGCAGCAGGTATCCCAGCAGTCCGTACACCACGCCTGAGAGTCCATGGCTGCGGGCGGGCCAGAACAGGGCCACCGGAATGTTGATCAGCAGCACCGACAGCCAGACGCTCAGGTAATCGCGCATCCCCCGGCTGAGCACCAGCCAGCTCAGGGGCAGAAACGCCAGGCTGTTGGAGATCAGATGCCCGAAGCCGGCATGGCTGAATGGCGCTGTGATCACCCCCCACCACGGTTGATCCGGCCCCATCGGCAGGTTCCACTGCCCCGCAAACAGCAGTTGGTCGATCAGCTCCTGCCCCCAGGCCAAGGCCAGGATCAGCAGGGGAAGCAGCAGTCGAGTGCGCATCGTCTTGCGCCAATGACCACAATGATGACGCGGTTGCTGAGCGGATGATCAGAAGCGACGTCGACGTTCTGGTGATCGGCAGCGGCATCGGCGGACTCTGTGCCGCAGGTTTGTGTGCCAGAGCCGGCCGTGAGGTGCTGGTGCTGGAAGCCCACAACCAACCCGGTGGAGCCGCCCATGGCTTTCAACGCCAGGGGTATCAATTCGAATCCGGTCCATCCCTCTGGAGTGGCCTGGGGCGTTGGCCCAGCAGCAATCCCCTGACCCAGGTGTTGCGCGCGCTGGGCCAGACCGTGGAGGTGATTCCCTATCGCAGCTGGGATGTGCTGTTGCCGGAAGGGGATCTACGTATCGCCGTTGGGCACGACGACTTTGAGGCTGTGGTGCGCAGCCTGCGCGGCCCCGAGGTGGCCGCCGAATGGCGGCGTTTTGTTGAGGCGCTCCAGCCGATTGCCGCCGCTGCCGATGCTTTGCCCTTGTTGGCCCTGCGGCCTGGGGTGGATGGCATGGCGCAACTGCTGAAGCGTGGTGGACGTCTGTTGCCGCATCTTTCGGCGATGCGTCACCTCTCCGGTCCTTTTGGGCCCCTGGTGGATCGTCACCTCAGCGATCCTTTCCTGCGCCATTGGGTGGATCTGCTCTCCTTCCTGATCAGCGGCATGCCAATGGGAGACACCAACGCCGCAGCCATGGCCACGCTGTTCGGCGAGTGGTTTGAACCGGATGCCCATCTCGACTATCCCGTTGGCGGCAGTGCTGCGGTGGTTGAGGCCCTGGTTCGTGGCTTGAAAGCTCACGGCGGCAGCCTGCACATGGGCAAGGCGGTGCAGCAGCTGCGGGTGGAGGGGGATCGTGTGGTGGGTGTGACTCTGGCTGATGGAACGCAGATTGCGGCGCGGCAGGTGATCTGCAATGCCGACATCTGGTCCACCCTTGCTCTGCTGCCGGAGTCCGTGGCGCCGAAGTGGCAGCGTCAGCGCCAGGCCACGCCGGCCTGCAATGGCTTCCTGCATCTGCATCTGGGCTTCGATGCCACGGGGCTGGAGGATCTGCCGATCCACACCGTCTGGGTGGATGACTGGGAGCGTGGGATCGACGCCGAGCGCAATGCCGTGGTGTTGTCGATTCCGTCGGTGTTGGATTCCTCGATGGCGCCGGCCGGTCGCCATGTGCTGCATGCCTACACACCGGCCAGCGAACCCTGGGAGCTCTGGGCTGATCTGGAGCGCGATAGTGCGGCGTATCAGCAGAGAAAACAGGAGCGATGTGCTGTGTTCTGGCGGGTGCTGGAACGCCGTATTCCCGACATCCGCGACCGCTGTGAGCTGATCATGGAGGGAACGCCGCTGACCCACAGCCATTTCCTAAATGTTCATCAGGGCAGCTATGGCCCTGCCCTTTCAGCAGCGGAAGGTCTCTTCCCGGGCGTGACGACGCCCCTGGCCAATTTCTGGCTTTGTGGTGCCAGCACCTTCCCCGGGATCGGCATTCCACCCGTTGCGGCGAGTGGTGCAATGGCGGCCCATGCCGTCCTCGGCCGGGAGACGCAAAACAGTCTGCTGCGGGAGCTGGAGCTTTGAAGCAGCTGCGTCATAACCTCGTTCTGGAACGCCGACGCAGTTCATGACTTCCAACGCCCGGATCGATTCGCTGCAGCTGATGCTCACGGATCTGCGCATGCGCAACGAGCCGATCCGTCACAAAGCGGCGTTTCGTGGTTGCCAGCCGGAATTTCAGGCGTTGGTGAGTCGTTTGATCGAGCAACTGGAAGGCGAACTGCTGGATGAGAAGCAGCGCTCCCGTGAAGCTTCACGTCAGGCCTGATCTGCGGCCGACCGGTAGGCGGCGGGCACGAGCACCAGAAACAGCAGCCACCAGGCCAGTACGCCCAGGCTAAGGGGAAGGCTGATCCAGAGGCGGTGCAGCAGCGCCCAAGACCCGCCGACCATCAGCATTCCCGTGGAGATGATCGACCAGGGCTGGCACCACCAGGGTTTCAGCGACCAGAACGGTGGCTGTTCCGAAAGTGGCTGTTCCTGAGGATTCCGCTCCGGCGGCTCAGCGGAGGGCGTCGAGTTCACCGGCGGCTTGCATGGCGGCGAGATCGTCGTAGCCACCAATCACTGATCCGTCGATGAACACCTGGGGGAAGGTGGTCATCCCACTGCGCTTCTGCACGGCCTGGAAGGCTGCGTCGTCGTTGATGGTGGTGACGTTGTGGGGCAGATCCAGGGTTCTAAGGATGCGCAGGGCACGGCTGCACCAGGGGCATCCCGGCAGCACGGCGATCTCAATCCTTGGAGTTGCTGCTGCCGTCTGACGCGCGGGGCGGCCTTCGCGTTGCTCCAGCACGCCAATCAGCAGATCGACGCCCTTCTGCACGATCGTGCCGGGCTCCAGGTGGCCTCCCCACACCTGACAGGCCCCATCCGAGAGGCTCAGGTGCAGGTGCACGCCCTCGGGGGAAAAGGTTCCATTGAGGGTGATTACCTCAAGATCGCCCTCCAGCACGGTGGGCTCTGCCTGGCCGGGGCACTGGAACGACGCTTTGGTCAGGTTGCCGACCACGCCAAGAACAAAGCCGCTGATGCCGTCTCGCTGGGCCAGTTCTTCAAGGCTGAGGCGCAGATCACTGCCGGGAGCAAGCTTCAGCGGCAGGGGTTGCATGGCGCCTCAAAAAGTGTGTCCAAGATTACGCAATCTTGTCTAGCACGATATCGTTTATTTTGTGTGATTATATTTTCACGAAATCGTGTCTCTCCTTCAGGATCTGGTTCAGGAGTTGCAGCAGCGGATTGAAGGCCAGGCCGCGGCTCCCAGCACGGCTGCGGTGGCGGATGCGGCTGGTTCCGAGCGCATCAACGTCACCCTGCCCCGCGGGGTGATGGATGACCTCAAGCGTCACGCCCTCGCCGAAGGGCGCAGTTGCGGCAATCTGGCCGCCTATCTGTTGGAAGAGGCCCTGCGTCGTCATCGCCCATTGGGCTGAGTGGGCTGAGGCTTCAGGTTCAATCCAGCAGCCGGTTGGCAATGGCTGCAACCTTCCCCTGCCGTTGCAATTTGAGGATGGAGACGTCCATGGGCGTGCGCAGGTGGCTGTCCGGTTTGATCACAAAGCCGTAGGTCTCTTCCGACAGGATGAAGGGGGCGAGGCGCAGGGCGAGGTCGGGATTGTTTTTGAGGTGGTAGCGAATGGCTGGTCGATCGAAGATCAGGGCATCGGCCTGCTGATTAACCAACAGTTGAACGGCGCTCCTGAGGTTGGTGGCGCTAACGATCCGCATGTCGCCGCGTTGGGCCAGCTCCATGCCACTGGTGCCCTCCACAACAGCAACCCGACGTCCGTTCAGTTGTGCAGGAGCGCTGATGGCCGATTCGGTGGCACCGGAGAGGAACAGGGTGAATGCCGAGGCAAGGCTGGCGGTGAGGGACGACACCGCGATCAGGGAGATCACCATCCAGGCACCGGTGATGCCCCGGCCGGTTCGTGTGATCGGCGCCTTGTCGCCATAGCCCACCGTGGTCAAGGTCACCAGGGCGAACCACATGCCGCTGCTGATGCCCGGTAGCCAGTTCCGCGGAAACTGCTCACTGTTGCGGTTGCGTTCCGCCAGCCAGATCAGGCTGCCCACCACCAGCAGAACGCTGATCAGCACCAGCACCGAGGAGATCACCGCCCAGCCGAAGAACACCTGAACGCGGCTCAGGATCGAGGGCGGGCGCATCGGCAGCAACACACCGGATTTGCCCAGGTAGTAGGGCTGGGTGAAGTCGATGCCCGGCATGGCCAGGCGGCGTGAGGTGATGCTGATCGGGCCCACCAGCACGTCGATCTCACCGTCATCCACCGCCTCAATCCCGGCTTTGGGGGATGGCTGCTCCACCAGCTCGTAGCTGAGGTTGTTGTCTTCGGCGACGCGGCGCCAGATGTTGAGGCTGATGCCGCTGAGCTGATCGCCGTTCTTGATTACGAAGGGGGCCGATCCACTGATCCCCACCTTCAGTTGATTGGCCTGTAGGGGAAGTGCGTTGCCGAAGCAGGCCAGCGCGAGAACGACGGACCAGCGCCGGACCCCACGCATCAGCGCTGTTCCAGACGACGCACGATCACGGCCATTGCCGCCAGGGAACCTGCCAGCGCGATCAGCAGGGCAATGGTCATGGAAGGGTCAGGTCAACGATGGTGTGCTCAGGTTGGCATCCCTCGCCCCAAGCAGCCAGTCGGCCACTTCCATTCTCAGGGCGTAGGCACATTCGAAACGACCTTCCTCTTCCAGCAGGCTCAAGCGTTGTTCGAGCGTGCGCAGGGTTGAACTCGCGACCTGGTGGAGGCCATTGCTCCGCGCCACAATGAGTCTTCTGGAGGCCCCCAAAGCTTGCGGCACGACGTCAGCCATCCAATGCAGCCAGCGCTACAGATCTGCGATCTGCACCGTTCATGACCGCATTGGAGTGGTCCTGGGGCGACAGCTCACTCACGTTCCTGCCCCAGCGGGCCCTGTGGCGGGCTGAGGGGAGGGAACTGTTTGTTGCCGATCTGCATCTCGGCAAGGCCGAGGTGTTCCAGGCCCACGGCATCCCCATGCCCAGCGATGGGGATCAAGGCACCCTGAATCCGCTGCTGGAGCTCTGCCATGCCTGGTCACCGCAGCGCTTGTTCGTGCTGGGTGATCTCGTGCATGCCCGGATCGGCATCACCGCTCCCCTGCGCGAAACCCTGCTGGCGCTGCCCGATCTCTGTGGTTGTCCGGTGGTGCTGGTCGGTGGCAACCACGACCAGGACAGCTGGATTGAAGGTTTACCCCAACAGCCTTCTCAGCGTCTGGGCCATCTCTGGTTGAGCCACATGCCCGAACGGGTGCCGGAGCCGGGGCTGTTGAACGTGTGCGGTCACCTGCACCCCACCACCCGGATTCGCAGCCGTTCCGACCAGTTGCGTTTGCCCTGCTTCGCCTTTGATCCGGAGGGGCCGCGTCTGGTGATTCCTTCCTTCGGGCAGTTGACGGGAGGCCATGACTGCGGCGAGCGTTACCAGCAATGGCTGGTGGCCGAAGGCTCCATCGTTCCTTGGTTCGACCCAACCCCCAACAACCGAGAGCGAAGGGTCGCGTGACTCAGCCTGCTGCGCCGCGACCCAAGCCCCGACCCAAGCGCAGGATCCGTCTGCGCAAGCGCTGGCTCTTGCTGGCCATGCCGTTTGTGGTGTTCGGCGGCCTGATCGCCTTGGCGCCTGTGGCACCTGAGCGCTCCGAGCTGCAGGAGCAGGCTGTTCGTTCGGCCCAGCAGCGCGGCCGGGATGCCAAGCCGTTCAGTTACATCCCCGACGATGAGGTCTACGCGTTGGATCTCGATCCACGGCGGGTGCGCTTCGGGCTGCTGGAGGGTTGGGATCGCGAACAGGACGCCTACCAGGACAGCGCTGCCCTGGCCTACGTGTCCGGCCCGATGTACGAGCGCCATGTGGACGACGATGGCCGAGAGATCACGGTCCCCCTGGGGGATCTCAAATTCGGCAAGCAGGTTTGGCGCGGGCGTAACCGCTCGGCTTCACGCCAACGGGCCTTCGTCGGCATCCGCCACGACGGCAGCATTGATTTCGGCTACGGGGAGCTGACCGATGAGCGCAGCCGCACCTACGACACCTTCATCGGCGGCCTGCACAGCCTTTACAACGACATCGAGGCTCCGCCGGAGAGCTACAAGGGGGCCTACAGCATCAGCATGGGCCAGCGCATCCGCTACTACCTGCCGCGGATCCGCATGGTGATGGGCCTGCGTCAGGACGGCCACATGGAGGTGCTGATGAGCCGTGATGGCCTCACCCTCGAGCAGACCAAAGACCTCGCCCGTCGCCGGGGCTATCTGGCGGCCTATATGCCCGACCATGCCTCGAAGAGTCGTTTGATCATCCCTGGGGTGAAGGGCTTCACCGAAGAAGACGCCAACTGGATCAGCGGCGGTGCCACCAGCTTTGTGCATGTGCCCTACCTGCTGCGGTTGAGCCCCCGCCAGATCCCCCTGCAGGGCAATCTGATCGCGGCGCTGACGCCCAAGCTGGCGCTGGATGAAGGTTGCGATGGCCCGCTCGACTGTGTGTCGTCTTTCGGCAATCACCTCGCCGATCGCGCCCTGGCGGGCCTGAACCGGGTGATGGAACAGGGCGTGGAACCTCTGGCCCGGATGATCTGGGGGCCCTCCAACAACCTCACCAAGCCGGGTTTGCCCACGGATGCCGACGACCGCAGCGTCGATCTGGACCGTGCGCCCCTGAGGGAACCCCCGATTACGGCCGATCCTCTGGTGTTGCGCGAGCCGCCCGCTGTGATCCGAGGGCCGGAGCCAGCTGAACTCGGTTCCGATGACAGTTCAGATGCCAGCTCCGATGACAGCTGGACGGAGCCGCAGCCGTTTGTGCCGTTGCCCCCCGATCTGCCGCCGCCGATTGTGCTCGATGAGCCGATGCTCAACCCCGCCGAGGTTCTGCTGGATGAGCCAGCCCCATCGGTGATGCCGCCGCCAGCTTTGCCGCCCCTGCCGCCGGTGCCCGTGCCGCCTGTTCAGGATTGAGCTTGGACGCCGTTTGGTCCTGGTGGTCGATCCCCAGCACGCAACGTCGGGTGTTGGTGGCCCATCTCGCTCAGCCCCCGTCGCGCGCTGAGCAGCGGGCCTTGAGCGACAGCCTCACCTGCCGGTTGTTTGCCGATGCCGGTCAGAGAGTTGCTGCGGATGACTTCGGCCGCACGATCTACGGAAAGCCGCAGCTGCGCAATTCCCCGCTGCACCACAGCATTTCCAACACCGGATCCCTCAGCATCGGCGTGGTGGGGCCGGATCCGATTGGCATTGATGTGGAAGAGCTGGACCGGCCGTTGCGTGTGGCGTCTGACCTGCTGACGCGGCGCATGTTTGCCTCGGCCGCTGAAGCGACGGACTGCCTGGAGCATTGGACGTTGATTCAGGCCTGGACGGCGAAGGAGGCTGTGTTGAAGGCAGCGGGTTTAGGCCTTGGCGGCGGACTGGCGAACGTGACCATCGCTCCGGACGGGGCCGCGGCATGGCTGAATGGTTCGCGTTATTCGCTCCGCCTCTGGACCCAAGAGGGCTTCAGCGTTGCGGTCGCTGAGGGCATCCGTGGCTAGAGGAAGGGATGGAGCATCGAGCAACAGCGTGAGATCTCTTTTGCAGCGGCGTCTCTCCGAGGCCAACAACTTCCAGAAGGCGTTGATCACGTCTCTGCTCGCCTGGGTGGCCCTGGGGGTGTGGAGCTATCTGATCGTCGTGCCGATCCTTTCGGCTGTGGCGTTCCTCTGGCTCGGGGTGACGGGCTGGCTGGTGTGGCGGATCTGGCGCAAACCCGTGGGCTGATCCAGGGGATTTGCGGTTCAGCAACTTAGAATTCCGGCCGGTTTTGGTTCGCGTTCGGTGGAATTCACGGTGGTGATTTTGAGTGAGCAGGTTGGCTCCTACCCAAAAATCAACTGGACGGAATGGAAAGATCGCAACCGCAAGCAGATGAAGAGTCAGGGCGATGTGTGGTCGATGGCAACACTGTCTGGAGCCACAATTTGGGATTGTTTGGACAACAACAAGATTGACAGGCTTCACCTCGTTCAGTGGAAACCAGTTGACGACACGATGTATCAAGTGAGCTTGCCACGCCGCTGAGATTGAACTTGTAACTAGTGATTCTTTGATGTCAAATCAATAGCAAAAAAGCACCTGTTCGCTTCGAGCAGGTGCTTTTTGTTTGATGCTGAGGTTGAGTCTTTTCTCTTTAGAGCAGGAAGAGGAAGATCACCGTAAACATGGAACCCAGCAGGAAGATCGAGTCCTCCTTTCGGTTGATGTCAAAGGGCTCGTGGGGCTCTGGGATCATTGGAAGGGCTGTTGAAGCCGGCAAGCTAAAGGACTCGGCTGTTCGTCGGCGGTTTGATGCTGTTTCAATCGCGCGAATCCCTGAGCTGAGCTCCATTCCATCGCTTACTCGATAACACCTCATGGAGTTGATCCACTGCAAGCTGCTTTGCATCATCCCAATCATGGTCTGAGAGTCTGATCAGATATTCGTGCTGAATACCTGAGCCTCTTTGCCTTGATGTGATGATCGAAACGTCGTCGTAGGTGATGGGGAAGGGGTTGCCGGCTGGTGCTCCAAGGGCAGCCTCTGAAGCGAACAAAAGAAAATCGAAAATCACTGGATTGAAATATTCTTCGCTTGCATCCAGATCCCCACAAGCCAGCATTTGTTCTCTGGTTTGTGGTGTGTAGGTCACAAAGGAAAAGCAGCAGGGATCACCGGTGGCTTGCAGGTAGAGCCCTTTGAACCGACGCTTGCTCATCAATCAGCCTGCCGCCAGATGGGAGAGTTGGGATCCCAGACGGGTTTGGCGTAAGTTCCCTTCAGTTGTTGTTGAGGCTGATCGATGTCCAGCTGGACATGGCATTGCCTTGCAAACTCGATTGAGTTTTTGTGGTACTCCTTCCATGCAACCAAGGTTTTGCCATTCCAGATCGGCGGTAAACCTGTTTCTTTGAGCAGTTGATCAAAGGCGTCAAAGTGGGCCTGGAGTTGCTCGTCAGTGAGCACAGCTTCTGGCCTCGGCACCTTTAGAGCCTGTTTGAAGGGAGCGCTCTCCATGCATGCTTCAAAGCGCTTTGTTAGTTCCGCTTGATGGCTCCAGGCTTTTTGTTGCACCACTCCAAAGACAACGAGGCCAACCAGCAAGAGGCCGATTGCGATGATCGCGCTGAGATGACCAGCCGGCTCTCTGGTGTTGTCCATCGGCTCGCTCCACCTCGCAAAGCCTAAGAAGACATTTCTTCTCCGCGGCCTACCACCGACGGGTTCACCCGAGCAGACTGGAACTCCTTGTGCTGGCTGCGGATGCGAGTGCTGCTTACGGCTCTCCTCTCACTCGCTGCTTGTGCGCTGGTGTTGGCGACTGGGGTGAAGAGCACCGAGCGTTTCACGATCCATATCGGTACGCGGCTGCCGCCAGCAGAGCTGGGTTGCGTCCAGTCAGGACACGTTCAAACGGATGAGGGGCGCCCGCTCAGCGTTTTCAAATGTCCGGTTTGAGGCTGGTCAGGTAAGGGTGATTGTGCCAATGGCCCATTGCCTACTAAGCAATTCGAGGCCAATCAGGGGGCTGCTTAGGGGCATCACGTCAAGCAAGGTGCGCCGGATCCTGAACGCCACAGCGGAGGTCGCCTGATGCGGAGTGCTGCAAGCGACAACGAA
Organism: Synechococcus sp. MU1651; assembly: GCF_023630635.1. NCBI lineage: Bacteria > Bacillati > Cyanobacteriota > Cyanophyceae > Synechococcales > Synechococcaceae > Synechococcus > Synechococcus sp. MU1651. The sequence goes on along the minus strand of NZ_JAKUHJ010000009.1, from coordinate 1,465 downwards.
GGCTGAGCCTTCAACCCAAGATGTGCCGAATGGCTACCTCTCCATGGCATCCAAGTTCTTCCACGTTCACCACGAGTTCCGCGCAGGCAAAGCTCAGCAGTGGTGGGAGACGGCCCAAGCAGCCATGGCTCCAGGTGGTGGCTGGGATGAGGCGGTAGCCAAAAACCTAGAAGCTGGGTTCTACAACCATTCGTTCTGTCCCGTTGGCCCTGAAGGCCCTGCCTTCTGCATCTGGGAAGTCCGTGAAGGAATCACAGCGGAGGAGTTTCAGGAATTTATCGATGGCCCCAATGGCGTCAATTTCGGATTGGGGGCATGGATGAACATCTGCCGGGAGATCAATGTTGAGATGGCAGGAAACCCCCCGTATCCGAGAAAGTTCTGAATCACCGCACGGGCGGACGGCACCGGCCCCAGCCGGTCTTCACTCAACGGGGGAAATCCAGCAACTGGAGGAGTCAGCAATTGGTGCCAGATCACACTTCAATTGCGGGCAAAACAAGGCCAGCGTTAGGTCAGTTCTCTGAACTGATCAAATGGATCCCAAAAGCAAGAGCTGCCAAGACCTGAACAACCAATTGGCTATCTACCAAGCATTCCGCAACACTCATGGAGTCGCTGCGGTCCTACGACAGATGGCGAATGAACACTGCCCGATTCAGAAGGTGGTTATTCGCTAATCACCGCACGGGCGGGCGGCATCGGACCCAGCCTGTTTTTTCTCTTGGCAACAAAAAGCCGAGGTTGGTATCGATTCACGCTGAATCAACTGGTCTCACTGGCGTAATTGAAGTGCGTCCCGTTCTGGAGGGCTCCGGGCGGGACGCGGACCCATGTCAGCGGCAACTGCTGGGTCCGTCTGTCTTAGCGAAATCGATTGCTTTTCAGAGCACAGGCTGGTGACAGCGCCTCAGGCCCGTCTTCTACATCGTCTGCCAAGCCTCAATGGCGTTGTGCCGCAGGCTCTGTAGACGAAGTGGATTGGGCCTACATGATGCGAAAGCTGGGAGATGAAGGCGAGCTGTTCCTGCTATTTGAGAGAGGTCGTGGAGAGCTTTAAACAGCCTCAGCATCAATGCTGTCTACGGGGATATTGGCCATTGCTGTTTTTGCAGGGTCGTTCACCTCGCTTCAACTTCATCCACATGGCCTTCTCAAGTGCGGTGAGCTTGGGTGAGGCTTCATTCAGCACTTCCAGCGCGCGAGCCTTTGCATCACGGATATACCTGGTTGTCCTATCGAGTTCGTCGAATGCCAAAACCAGTAGCCAGGGGTAGCACAAAGCTAAAAACCCTTGAAGTTCAAAATTGCATCAAGTGGCACATATTGATCAAAACTGGCGGAAGCCTGATGAGATGTGTTATCAAAAATTTTATGGATACCGAATTACTCAAACAATCCTGGGCCAAATTGACCAAACGCGGTTACACGCTGAGTCGCCCTGCACCTGAAGTGGTGAACATCA
>NZ_JAKUHJ010000008.1:0-71297 GCF_023630635.1 Synechococcus sp. MU1651 | reverse complement strand
GCCGTTGGGAGAAGAAGGATGCCGGACCAGCCGACAAAAACGAAGCGGTCGCGCTTGAGCCAGTCATCGAGGACGTCAAACCATCCCCGCTGTGGCGCGCGTCCTACAGCGATCGTCATGAGAGGTGCTTCATGATCCGTTACACGCCCGAGCCTAGGGGGTGATCACCGAAATGGGGCGGCTCCCCGCACCCATTTCAAGGGGATGAGTAGAAATGCGCATTTTTGGACCGACGGGATGCCGGTCCCTCCGCGAGGATGACGCATCACTTCTTTCCAACGCTGTGTACGTCATCGAACTGGCCCTGCGCATGAGTCCTGTCCCGGTGTCTGTTCAGCGCAAGGAGCATGCAGATGCCGATGCGCTGTATCAGCAGATCCGCCAGGCCCTCGAGAACGGCCAACCGCGGCTGCTGGAGCTCACCTGCGAGAAAGTGGAAGGCAAGAAAGTAACGCTGCTGGTCAGTGAGGTTCTCGCCGTTCAGCTTTATGAAAAAGCTGCGGCAGCGGGTGGCAGCAAGCGTCCCGGCTTTTCCTTTGATTCCTGACACCTCAACCGCCGAACTGAGCGTTGAGGCCGTCAGCCACCGCTGGCCGAACGGCCAGCAGGCCCTCAACCGTTGCAACCTGGTCATTCCTGGCCCAGGCCTCTGGATGCTGGTGGGCAGCAACGGCAGCGGCAAAAGCACCCTGTTCCGCCTCATTTCAGGACTGCTCGAACCCCAGAGCGGACGCATCGTCTGCCGCAGCAAAACGGCCCTGGTGTTTCAGAACCCAGACCATCAGCTGCTGCTCCCCAGTTGCGGCAGCGATCTGATGTTGGGCATGGACCCTGAAGGGCCCCAGCAGCACCGCCTAAGCACCGTGCGCGGCCTGCTGAGCCAGCTTGGCCTCGCCCAACTGGAGAAGCGGCCGATTCACAGCCTCAGCGGCGGCCAGAAACAACGCCTGGCCATTGCCGGAGCCCTGGCCAGTGACGCCGGGCTTCTGCTGCTCGATGAACCGACCGCCCTGCTCGATCCCAGCAGCCAAGCAACCGTGCTGACCACCGTGCAACGGCTTTGCAAGGACCCCGTGAAGCCGATCACGGCGCTGTGGATCACCCACAGGCTTGGGGAATTGGCCTTCGCCGATGGTGCCGCTCGCATGCAAGACGGTCGGATTGGACCATGGACCCGAGGAACAGAACTGCAACGGCGCTTGCAGGGGGGCACATTCGAGGGGTAAGTTCGTCGGGTCTCATTCCTCGGTAGCTCAGCGGTAGAGCGGTCGACTGTTAATCGATTGGTCGCAGGTTCGAATCCCGCCCGGGGAGCTTTAAAGCCACAGCTCACGCTGTGGCTTTTTTATTGACGAGCAGAGGAATTTCGTGACGGGTGATTGCTCGAAGCGGAAGACTTCCTAAACAGCCACCGGCGAAAGGCAAGCAAAAACCCCCCCAGATCGCTGTTCCTGCATGCGATTTGCCGAAACAAAGCCCCTGGTGAGCTCTTTGTTGAAAATCTGCAGACACTTGAAAAGCTTGAGAGAATCCGTTCAGCGTTAATCCCTACAGACAAGCGCTCGTTATTTCTCCAGCCGAATTGCCGCCGAACCGATGAAGCCCTGCATCCTGCTAATCGAAGATGACCAGGACATGCGCGACCTGGTCAGCGGCCATTTGGAGCACAGCGGCTTCGATGTGCAGCGCGCTGACGATGGCATCAAAGGCCAGGCCCTCGCGCTGCAATACACCCCGGATCTGATCCTGCTGGATCTGATGCTGCCCAAAGTGGATGGCCTCACCCTGTGTCAGCGCCTGCGGCGCGACGAGCGCACCGCTGGCATTCCGATCCTGATGCTCACGGCTCTCGGCGGCACCAAAGACAAGGTGAGCGGTTTCAATTCCGGAGCCGACGATTACCTGACCAAACCCTTCGACCTGGAGGAACTTCAGGCGAGGGTCAAAGCCCTGCTGCGTCGCAGTGACCGAGCTCCTGTTGGAACCAGCAACCACAACGAGATCCTCAGCTACGGGCCTCTCACCCTGGTGCCCGAGCGCTTTGAAGCGATCTGGTTTGATCAACCCGTGCGGCTCACGCACCTGGAGTTCGAACTGCTTCATTGCCTGCTGCAGCGTCACGGGCAGACCGTGGCCCCCTCGTTGATCCTCAAGGAAGTGTGGGGCTACGAGCCCGATGACGACATCGAGACCATTCGCGTGCACGTCAGACACCTGCGCACCAAGCTGGAACCCGATCCCCGCAAACCACGCTTCATCAAAACGGTGTACGGAGCGGGCTATTGCCTGGAACTGCCCACCATCGCCCAGATGGATGGCCTGGAGGACGTGGTGGCCATGGCACGCGAAGAGCGCAAACAGCAAGGCGATCGAGCCTCGGCTTGAACGCCTACGTGCTCCTAGGAGAGTGATGGCGTGAGGTCGAGTAACGCCACCTCCCAGGCCAATCGCGGCTGAACGAACGAAAGGAGCTGAACGCGCAGCGTGTCCAAGCGCTTGAGACTTGAGGCGGAACTGCCGGAGCGCCAAAGCCGGTATTGCCACCAGCCAATCAACCACAGCTGTTGCTCGCCATCGAGGGCTTCGCAGAGATCACGTGCCAACGCAAGTGCCTCCATTGGGGTGGCGGGAAGCGAATCGAGGCGCTGAACCAACGCCTCGGGCAGACCAGCCAGGCTGCGGCGATGGTCGATCAGGGCGCCTGGAGACCCGGCAGCCAAGGCCAGAAGTTCCGGAGCATCTTGAGAGGTTGCACCGGTGCGCTCGAGCACCTGAGCCATGGCCTCGGGGTTGAGCCGAAGGAAACGGATCAACTGACAGCGGGAGCGAATTGTGCTGAGCAACCGCTCGGGGGCTGAGGTCAAGAGAATCAGCACCCCATGGCCGGGTTCCTCCAGCGTTTTCAACAGGGCATTGGCCGCAGCTTCCGCCATCGCCTCAGCAGCCTCAATCACAACCATCCCGCGCTTCGCCTCCACCGGCTGCCGGGCCAGACAGCGTCCGATGTCGCGAATCTGCTCCAAGCGCAACTGGGGCGGAGTGCGGCGGCTGAGCCCCGCCTCCTCGGCTTCGGCGCGGGTCAGCAAACGGCCCTGATGCTGATAGGTGGGTTCCACCCAGAGCAGGTCGGGATGATTGCGTTCCAGCAGGCGTCGTCGTTCCCGGGCCGAGGGCTGACCATCGGCCAGCAGTCCCTCCAGAAAACGCACCGCCGCCAACTGACGTCCCACCCCTTCAGGGCCGGCAAAGAGATAGGCCGGGGCCACACGGCCCTGGGCCAGGGCCGCCGAAAGCAGATCAACGGCGAGGGGCTGGCCGATCAGATCCCCAAACAGCGCGCTCAAGCCAGATGCTCCTGAAGCTGACGTTCCAGAGCAGCACGAACGGCGCTGGCTGACTGATCTGCAGCGACGGCGCACCAGGAGCGCTGCTGGGCCAACTCGGCAAAACCCTGTGCAACCCGCTCCAGGAATGCAGCTCCCTCGGCTTCGATGCGGTCCTCTTTGTCCCCGAGACGGCGCTGCAGGCTCTCTTGAACGGAAAGGCACAGCCAGAGGGTTAGATCGGGCTGTAACCCCGTGGTGGCGATCCGTTCGAGCCGCTGAATCAAGTCCCGATCCAGACCCCGCCCATAACCCTGATAGGCGAGGGTCGATCCCGCGAAACGATCGCTGATCACCCAATCACCACGTTCCAGAGCAGGACGGATCAGCGTTTCAACATGCTGAGCCCGATCGGCGGCATACAGCAACAGTTCAGCGGTGGGAGCTGGTGCCTCCTGATCTGCCGTGTGCAGCAGGAGTTCCCGAATCGAGCGCCCCAGGGGAGTGCCTCCCGGCTCACGGGTGCAGACCACAGCAGCGCCCTTCGGCATCAGACCGCTGTTGGGCAACCACTCGACCAGATGCTGGATCTGCGTGGTCTTGCCGCAGCCATCGATGCCCTCCAGAACAATGAAACGACCGTTCATGGCAAGCGAAGAGCCAGGGCGTTGAGCACCACAGTGATCGAACTCAGGGCCATCAACAGCGCCGCCAACGGGGGCGACAGCAGCACCCCATTGCTGGGGAGCAGGGCACCGGCGGCCACCGGGAGAACGATGAGGTTGTAACCAAAGGCCCAGAACAGGTTCTGCCGCACCTTCACCAGGGTGCGGCGCGCCAGGCTGAGGGCTTCGGGCAGATTGTCGAGCCGGTCACCGAGCAACACCAGACCAGCGGAGTCTTGAGCGATCTGGGTTCCAGTGCCAATGGCAATCCCAAGATCAGCCGCGGCCAGGGCCGGCGCATCGTTGATGCCGTCGCCCACCATGGCCACCCGCTCCGCCTGCCGCAGCTGCTCGAGGCGCTGCAGCTTCTGCTCCGGCAGCATCTGCCAGCCCAGATCCTTGGCGGCAAAGCCCAGCTGCTGACCAAGGCGCTGCACAGCCGCCTGCCGATCACCACTGAACACCGAAAGCGCCAGACCGTGAGAACGCAAGCGTTGCAACGCCGGGGCAACATCCGGGCGCAGCTGATCCTCAATCTGCACCAGGCCCACCAGGACAGCTCCCTCAGCCACAGCCACCACCGAGCCTTGAGCGGCAGAGAGCCAGTCCTGTGCGGTGGGGGCGATGGCAACACCCTGCTCCTCCAACCAGTCGGGCTTGCCAACACGCACCCGAGCCGATGCACCGTCCACGTGGCCCGCCAGGCCTAGGCCGGAGACGGTGCGAACGTCCTCGCAGTTCAGTAGCGCGAGCTCACGACGCTGGGCCTCCTGCAGCAGGGCGTAGGCCAAGGGATGGCGGCTGCTTTGCTCCAGGCTGGCCGCGAGCTGCAACAAATGATCCGGGTCATCCCCGTACACATCAGTCACGAGGGGACGACCCAAGGTGAGGGTGCCGGTCTTATCGAAGACCACATGGTCCAAACCGGCGGCTGTTTCGATCACATCACCACCGCGGAACAGCCAGCCGCGCCGTGCTGCCAAGCCGGTGGCCACCGTGATCACAGTGGGGGTCGCCAGACCCAGGGCACAGGGACAGGCGACCACCAGCACGGCGATTGACAGTTGCAGGGCCAGACCCATCGGGGTGCTGGCTCCACTGCCCAAGCCGCCGTGATGCATCCCATGGCCATGGTCCATCCCATGGGACATCTCATGGGTCATGGGCATCCCAGGGGCTGACGCCTGGAGAACCTCAGGCCAGTGTTCAGCGCCGAACAACCACCAGAACAGAAAGGTGGCGAGGGCCAGGCCGATCACGCCATAGCAAAAACGGCCTGCCACACGATCGGCCAGGCCCTGGATGGGGGCCCGACGGGCCTGGGCCTGCTCCACCAGACGAATGATCCGAGCCAGGGCGGTTTCGGCACCGACACGGGTGACCTTCAGCACCAGGGTTGACTCCAGATTGAGGCTGCCGGAGGACAACTCCGTGCCGGGCTCCGTCTGCAGTGGCAAGGGCTCACCGGTGAGGCTGGACACATCAACGGCCGAGGCCCCCTCAAGCACCACCCCATCCACCGGAATGCGGTCACCGGCCAGCAACTGCACGGTTTCACCGGGCCTGAGAGCACCAACGCGCACCTCACGAATCGCCCCGTCGCTCAACAGCAGGCGCGCCGTGTCCGGCTGGAGCTCAGCCAGTTGCTGCAGGGCCTGACCGGTCCGGAAACGGGCCCGTTCCTCGAGGAAACGTCCCAGCAGGACGAATCCCAGCAACATCACCGGTTCATTGAAAAAGCAGGGCCAACCCACCTGGGGCCAAACCAAGGCCACCAGGCTGGCCACATAGGCACTGCTCACCCCCAGGCCCACGAGGGAATCCATGCTGGGGGCCCCTGCGCGAGCCGCCGCAACACCACCCACCAGGATCGGACGGCCCGGCCCCAGCAGAGCCACCGTGGCCAACGTGGCGTGGAAAGGCAGGCTGCCGATCAGAGGCAGCGACAAATGCCCTGCCTCGCTGACATGCCCCAGCACCGACAGCAACAGCAGCACCAGGGCCACCATCAGCTGTCGCCATTGCTGCCACCAGCCCGGCAGCGCCTGCCCGGCAGCCGCCGCTCCGATCGGGGCATCCAGGGGACGCTCCTTGGCCGGGAAGCCTCTGTCTGCCAGGGCTTTCAAGACACCATCCACATCACTTTCACCGGCAGTGAGATCGAGCCAGGCCGAGCGGCTGACCAGATTCACATCGGCGCGCTGAACACCGGGCTGATCCAGCAGGGTGGTTTCCACAGCGCGGACGCAACCGCCGCATTTCATCCCTTCCACATCCAGGACGACGGTCTGAACCGAAGGGCTCACAGGTGTTTACGCAATAGGGATCTTTACGAGCAGGCTAGGTCGGGCTCCGGTCCCGTCAGGATGGGGGTCCGTCCGCCGGAGCGCCGTGCCCCGCAGCAACCGCAACGACAACTTCATTGACAAGAGCTTCACGGTGATGGCGGACCTGATCGTCAAGCTGTTGCCGATCAATGCCCGCTCCAAGGAGGCCTACGTCTATTACCGGGATGGCCTCTCCGCCCAGAACGATGGGGACTACGCCGAAGCGCTGGAGAACTACGAGGAGGCCCTGAAGCTTGAGGAGAACTCCACCGACCGGAGCGAAACCCTCAAGAACATGGCCATCATCTACATGTCCAACGGCGAGGAGGAGCGGGCGATCGAGACCTACCGCAAGGCACTCGAGGAAAACCCGAACCAGCCCTCCTGCCTGAAGAACATGGGGCTGATTTACGAGAAGTGGGGCCGCATCGCTGAGGAAGGCGGTGAGCAGGACGCAGCGGATCGCTGGTTTGACCAGGCCGCTGACGTCTGGACCCAGGCCGTGCGCCTCAATCCCGGCGGTTATCTCGATATCGAGAACTGGCTGAAGTCCACGGGCCGCAGCAACGTGGACGTTTACTTCTGAATCAGTCCTGGTCGGGCTGCACGGCATCACCGAGCGCCAGCACTAGGGCCTCGGTGACGCTGTCGGCCTCCAGAAGAGCGAGATCCAAACCAGAAGCCAGATCGCCCAGGCCACTGCCCCGGGGGACGACGGCCCGCTGGAACCCGAGCCGGGCCGCTTCCTGGAGCCGAAGCTCCAGCTGACCCACAGGGCGCAACTGCCCCCCCAAACCAAGCTCGCCGATCAACACCGTGCCCGCAGGCAGGGTGAGATCTCTGAAACTGGCCACCACCGCTGCAGCGACCCCCAGATCCGCCGCCGGCTCCTCCACCTCCAGGCCACCGGCAACGGCCAGATAGCAGTCGAAGCGGGAGAGAGGCAGTCCCATGTGCTTCTCCAGCACCGCGAGGATCTGGTGCAGACGGTTGGTGCCGATGCCTGTCGCCGTGCGTCGCGGACTGGCATAGCTGGTGACGTTCACCAAGGCCTGCAGATCCACCACCAACGAGCGCGTGCCCTCACAGGCCACGATCGTGGCGACACCGGAGGCGCGGGCATCGCTGAGGAACAGCTCACTGGGGTTGACCACCTCGGCCAGGCCACCGCTTTGCATCTCAAACAAACCCAACTCATGGGTGGCACCGAAGCGGTTCTTGACGGCCCGCAGCAGGCGATGACTGGCGAAGCGGTCTCCCTCGAAGGTGAGCACCGCATCCACGAGGTGTTCCAACACCTTCGGGCCGGCCAACATGCCTTCTTTGGTGACGTGGCCCACCAACAACAACGAGATGTTCTGGCGTTTCGCCAGCCGTTGCAGGGCAGCCGCACATTCACGCACCTGACCGACGGACCCCGGCGCACTGGTGAGGTTGGCGTCATGCAACGCCTGAATGCTGTCGATGATCGCCACCGCGGGGCGAAGGGCCTCCAGCTCCTCCAGCACCAGTTCCAGATCGGTTTCGGCCAGCAACTGCAGCTCCGATGCCCCCCCGGCAAGCCGCTGCCAGCGCAGCTTCACCTGCTGCGCTGATTCCTCAGCACTCACATAGAGCACGGATGCACCGGCCGCCATGGCCGAGGCGCTCTGCAGCAGCAATGTGCTCTTGCCGATGCCCGGATCGCCTCCCACCAGCACCAGCGAACCGGGAACCAGGCCCCCACCCAGAACGCGGTCAAATTCCGCCGACCCTGTCGCCAGCCGCTGCAGCGTCTGATCCTCCAGCGAGGCCATGGCCGTGGACCGTCGCGGGGCAGCGGCCTGCTCCGGATCCGGAGCATTGCGGCGGCGACGGCCATCGTCGGCGGGCTGGGATTGCTCCACCAGCGAATTCCAGCTGCCGCACTCCGGGCAACGGCCGAAAAACTGTCTGGCACGGGCTCCACAGACCTGACAGATGAAAACAGCGGTGGATTTGGGCACTGCGAACTGTGAAGAAAGTTGCCGTTGAATGAACAGACCGGGTGGCTGCCCTTTTATGTGTGGCGAGAAGTGACTAACGCCTCGGTGCCCATGACGGCCACGGCTCCCACCAAGGAAACGATCCTCGTGGTCGACGACGAGGCATCAATCCGACGGATCCTGGAAACCCGTCTATCCATGATCGGATACAACGTCGTAACCGCCTGCGACGGCACCGAAGCCCTGGAATTGTTCCCCACCTGCACGCCCGACCTGGTAGTGCTGGACGTGATGATGCCAAAGCTGGACGGCTATGGCGTCTGCCAGGAGCTGCGCAAGGAATCCGACGTTCCCATCGTGATGCTGACGGCCCTCGGCGACGTGGCTGACCGCATCACCGGGCTTGAGCTCGGTGCCGATGACTATGTGGTGAAGCCCTTCAGCCCGAAGGAGCTGGAAGCCCGCATCCGCTGCGTGCTGCGCCGGGTCGAGAAAGAGCAGGTGGCGGGCATTCCCAACTCAGGCGTGATCCAGGTCAGCGACCTGCGCATCGATACCAACAAACGCCAGGTGTTCCGCGGCGATGAACGCATCCGCCTAACGGGGATGGAATTCAGTCTGTTGGAACTGCTGGTGAGCCGTTCCGGCGAACCGTTCAACCGCGGCGAGATTCTCAAAGAGGTGTGGGGCTACACCCCGGAGCGCCATGTGGACACCCGGGTGGTGGATGTTCACATCTCCCGTCTGCGCTCCAAATTGGAGGATGATCCTGCCAATCCCGAGTTGATCCTCACAGCTCGGGGCACCGGCTACCTGTTCCAGCGCATCGTCGATTCCGTTGCCTCCGAAGGACCCTGATCCCACCCCGGCTCCTCAGCCGCGGCATAAAACAAACCGTCCTCGGGCGATCCGTCGCCTGGTGATTTGGTATCGGCGCAACGCCGCCGTCACCACCATCGTTGATGGCGCTGCCAGCTCAGCAACGGCCGCGGGTTCGATGGCCGGCAACGTGGCGGAAACCGTGGTCTCCGGAGCAGGCACGGTGGCCAGCAGCGTGCTCCAACCGCTGGGGTTCGATCCCCTGCGCTGGCTGCAAGGGGGCACCGATACCGATGAGATCGACGATGCAGAGCGCCTCTGGGTGGCCGTCGATGGCATGGGCGGTGACCATGCGCCAGGGCCGATCCTGGAGGGATGCCTGGATGCCATTGACCGGCTGCCGCTGAAGATCCGCTTCGTGGGGGAGATCGACCGGGTGATGGCTGCCGCCAACAGCCTCGGGCTACTCGAAGCCTTGGAAAGTGCGCGTGCGGCAGGACATCTGGACCTGGTGGCCAGTGGGCCCTCCATCGGCATGGATGACGAAGCCACGGCGGTGCGGCGCAAACGGGACGCCAGCATCAATGTGGCCATGGACCTCGTGAAGAAAGGCGAGGCCGAGGCGGTGTACTCCGCCGGCAATTCCGGGGCGGTTATGGCCTCGGCGATTTTTCGGCTGGGGCGGCTGAAGGGCATCGACCGCCCCGCCATCGGTGCTCTGTTCCCCACCAAGGATCCAGGCAAGCCGGTGTTGGTGCTCGATGTGGGCGCCAACATGGACTGCAAGCCCACCTACTTGCACCAGTTCGCCCTGCTGGGGAACATCTACAGCCGGGATGTGCTGCAGGTGAAACGGCCACGCATCGGCCTGCTGAACATTGGCGAGGAGGAGTGCAAGGGGAACGATCTCTCCTTGAAGACCCACGAATTGCTGCGGGACGAATCCAGGCTCCACTTCGCCGGCAACTGCGAAGGCCGGGATGTGCTTTCGGGCGACTTCGATGTGGTGGTCTGCGATGGATTCACCGGCAATGTGCTGCTGAAATTCCTGGAGTCCGTCGGCAGTGTTCTGCTGGGGGTGCTGCGGGCGGAGTTGCCCCGAGGGCGTCGCGGCAAGGTGGGATCAGCGTTTCTGCGCAGCAACCTGAAGCGCATCAAGAAGCGGCTCGACCATGCCGAACACGGTGGTGCCCTGCTTCTGGGCGTGAACGGCATTTCCGTGATCGGCCACGGCAGCAGCAAGGCCCTCTCGGTGGTCAGTGCCCTGCGCATTGCCCACTCCGCAGCCAGCCATGGGGTGATGGAGGATCTCGCCACGCTGCAACAGGGTTGTGATTGACTGACGCGACGTCAATCAACCTCCGCATTGGTCGAGCCGCTCAGCACAACCAGGGGGGTGTTGTTCCGAGGGTCTGGCAGCGCGACGCCCAGCCGCTCGATCAGCAACGCAGAGCTGGGCCAGCGGGTTGAGACGAGTGACGAATGGATCCGCAGTCGCACAGGCATTGCCGCGCGACGGGTGGTCAACAGCGACGAATCCCTGGCGGAACTGAGCGGGTTGGCGGCGGAACGGGCCTTGGAGATGGCCGGTTGGTCGGCCGACAGCCTCGATCTGATCTTGTTGGCCACCTCCACCCCAGACGACCTGTTCGGTTCGGCTCCACGGCTGCAGGCGCACCTCGGCGCCACCAATGCCGCGGCCTTTGATCTCACCGCTGCCTGCAGCGGCTTTCTCTTCGCCGTTGTGACCGCCGCCCAGTATCTGCGCAGCGGGGCGATGCGCCGCATCCTCGTGGTGGGAGCCGATCAACTCAGCCGCTGGGTGAACTGGGACGATCGCCGCTCCTGCGTTCTCTTCGGTGACGCAGCCGGTGCCGTGGTGCTGGAGGCCTCAGAGAACGGCCAGGACGATCTCCATGGATTTCTGTTGCGCTCCGATGGCAGCCGCGGCGAGGTGCTCCAGCTGCCCCAGGTGAACCAGCGCCAGCCCCTGGTGGGGGATGCCAGCCATCAGTGCGGCGGCTTCGACCCCATCCAGATGAACGGGCAGGAGGTCTACAAATTCGCGGTGCGAGAGGTGCCGGCGATTCTCGAAAAGCTGCTTGCACAGGGTGGTGTCGCCGCAGATTCCCTGGATTGGCTGCTGCTGCATCAAGCCAACCAGCGCATCCTTGATGCCGTGGCGGATCGCTTCTCGGTGCCCTCCGAAAAAGTGCTCAGCAACCTGGCCCACTACGGCAACACCTCGGCAGCCACCATTCCCCTGATGCTGGATGAAGCCGTGCGCGATGGACGCATCCAACCCGGCCACCGCATCGCCAGCAGTGGATTCGGAGCAGGATTGAGCTGGGGTGCAGCCCTCTTCCGCTGGAACGGGCCCGCCTAATCTCCGGCACGGTCTGCAGAACACAGCAATGGCGATCGCCTGGGTCTTTCCCGGTCAGGGCTCTCAAAAGGTGGGCATGGCAGAAGCGCTGCTCAGCATCGAAGGCAGCCGCGAGCGTTTCGCCATGGCCTCCGAGCTGCTGGGGCGCGATCTGCTGGCGATCTGCCAGGGGGAAAGCGGCGGTGGTGATGGCCTGAATGACCTCAACGACACCCGCAACACCCAGCCCGCCCTGTTCGTGATCGAATCGGTGCTGGCCGACAACCTTCAGCAGCAGGGCCGCGAGCCTGCGCTGGTGGCCGGCCACAGCCTGGGCGAGCTGGTTGCTCTGTACAGCGCAGGGGTGTTTGGGCTGGAGACCGGTCTGCAGCTGATGAAAACCCGCTCAGAACTGATGGCGAACGCCGGGGGCGGCGCCATGACGGCAGTGATCGGCTTCGATCGCGCTCAGCTGGACGATCTGGTGGCCGCCACGGACGGCGTCAGCATCGCCAACGACAACAGCGATGCGCAGGTGGTGATCTCTGGCTCTCCAGAGGCCGTGGAACGCGTGAGTGGAGCCCTGAAATGCAAGCGCGCCATCCCCCTGGCCGTCTCCGGAGCCTTCCACTCTCCGTTCATGGCGGAGGCGGCTGAGCGCTTCGCCGCCGAGCTGGACAACGTGCCCTTCCTGGATGCCCGCGTTCCGGTGCTCAGCAACAGCGCCGCCAGCGCCAGCACCAGTGCGGACGAGCTCAAACAGCGCCTGAAACAGCAGATGACCACCGGTGTGCGCTGGCGCGAAACCATGGCGGCGATGACCGACAGCGGTGTGGACACCCTGGTGGAAATCGGTCCGGGCAACGTGCTCAGCGGCCTGGCCAAACGCAGCATGAGCGGGGTCACCACCGCCCAGATCTCCGGGGCTGGAGACCTCGGACAGTGAGTCAGTCCAGCCTCGTCCGCACCCCCAAGCCGAGCCTCACCTACCGGCTGGTCAGCAGCCTGCTGGTGTTCCCGGTCTTCCGCTTGCTGTTCCGCGGATCGACCTCCGGCAACAACCGAGTGCCCATGCAAGGGCCCCTTGTGGTGGTGGCCAACCATGGCTCGCACCTGGACCCGCCCCTCCTGGGCCATGCCCTGGGGCGCCCCGTGGCCTTCATGGCCAAGGCGGAACTGTTCAGCATTCCGCTGCTGGGGCGCTTGATCCGGGCCTGTGGTGCTTACCCCGTGCGGCGGGGTGCCAGCGATCGCGAAGCGATCCGCACCGCCACGGCTCGCCTTGAAGAAGGCTGGGCCACGGGGGTGTTTCTGGACGGCACCCGACAGAACGACGGCCGGATCAACAACCCACTCCCCGGAGCAGCCCTGCTTGCGGCTCGCACGGGAGCCCCGCTGCTGCCGGTGGCCATCTGCAACAGCTACCGCGCCTTGGGCAGCGGGCGCAGCTGGCCGCGCCTGGTGCCGATTCAGCTGCGCATCGGCGACCCCATTCCAGCACCGGCCAGTCGCCGCAGGCCTGATCTGGATGCCACCACCGCTCTGCTGCAGGAACGCATCAACGCTCTGCTGGATCAGGGTCCGCAGCATCCCTGAGGTCGCGACCGGTCATCACCCACGCCACTGCACGAAGCCAATCACTCCATTGCTTGAGGCGTCCCTCCTGGGTGCAGTCCTCGCGGCAGGCCACGGGAATGCCGGTGAGCTGAATTCCGCGACTGCCGGCCACCACCTGGCCCACCGCCATGGAGCGGGGCAGGTGGTCTTCGCTGGTCACCAGCAGCACGTGGCGAACACCATCCGCCTGCAGCTCATCCACCACAGACGTGAAATTGCTGAGGGTGTCACGGGCCCGGTAATCCAGGGTGACGCGGTCGGGATTGAAGCGCTCCTCACTGAGCATCCATTCGGCGTACTCACGGTTGCTGCCGCCGCTCACCAGCAGGGGTAGATCGAGCTGACGTGCCAACCGGGCACCCATTCGTTCCCGGTCCACATCTCCCCCGAGCACCAGCACCAGCTGGGGCGGGCTGCGATCCAACAGAGCCCGCCGATAGGGCGACAGCGGGCCGGGCCCCAACAGCCAGGCCATCAGGCCAGCTCCCAGCAGTAGCCCTGTACGCACGCCCGCCATCAGACCTGTCCAACAGGTGAGGTGGGGTAGATCGGCAGCACCTCAGCCCAGGGCATTGCAGCCCCGGCGGCATGGCTGCGCTGCAACAGCTGCAGGAGCCGCGCCACATCCGCTTCCACATCCAGCTGCACCTCAACAGCGGGCTGGGGTGATGCCCCCTGAGGCAGCAAGGTCGGCAGGCTGAGTTCGTGAACCTGCCCGGCCGTGATCCGGTACTGACCACCCACCACCCCGCGCCGGGGCAACTCCTGGGTGATCCAGAACGGTTCCCCCTGCATGGCTTGGGGCAGTTGCCGCTCCAGGCGTGGGGCCATCAGGGCATAGCTGCTCACCCCCAGCAGGGGGCAATCCAGCTGTTGCGCCAGGGTGCGGGCCATCACCACCGTGAGGCGGGTGCCGGTGAAGCCGCCGGGTCCCGTCGCGACGGCAAGGCCCTGCAACTGGGGCCAACGCTCAGGAGGGAGGAGCGCCTGAACCCGCGAAATCAAGCTGTTGGAGAGGCCCCGGCCATCCGGATGAGCCTGCACCAGGGGCTCTGCCCCAGGCTGCTGAGGATCCAGCAGCGCCATGCCAAAGCAGTCGGAACAGCTGTGCAGGGCAAGCAGCAGCGGTGGAGCCGTCATCGGGGCAGCTCCTGTCCAGGACGGCAACGCTGCCACCGGCCTGGATCCGCCTTGAAGCTGGCGCAGGAACGCACATCCCACTCAATCCCGGCCTGGCCATCGGGGAGATCCATCACCGACACGTGGATGCGGGGCGTGTCTGGCTCAAAATCCGGGGCCTGGGCCAGATGCGGAACACCATGCTGACGCTCAACTGCGTGATAGGCCTGACAACGGTCGACCCAGCTGCAATCCACGCAGATGCACATGCCTCCCGAGGCCGTTCACTCCCCCCATTCTGATGGCCCAACGCTCCGGCAACGCATTGCTTGACCAGCTGCGCGAGCGACTGGCTCCAGCCCAGTGGCCTCTCCCCCTGGCACGGCTTCCGGAGGGCACGGCGCTGGTGGGTGGCGCCGTGCGGGATGGCTTGCTGGACCGTCTCCAGGAGCAGCCGGATCTTGACCTGGTGGTCCCATCGGATGCCATCGCCCTGACCAAGGCCCTGGCCCAGGAGCTCCATGGCACGTGTGTGGTGCTGGACGCTGAACGGAGCATTGCTCGGCTGGTGCTTGGGGGCTGGACGGTGGACATCGCCCGACAGGACGGAGACCGCATCGAAGACGACCTCTGGCGGCGCGACTACCGGCTCAATGCCATCGCCGTGTCGCTCCAGCCCTGGGGAGAGCTGTGGGACCCCACAGGGGGACTGAGCGACCTCCAGCAGGGCTGCCTGACCGCCGTCTCGGAAGCCAACCTCATGGACGACCCTCTGCGGTTGCTGCGGGGATTGCGGCTGATGGCGGAAATCCCTCTCACCATCTCCAGCCAGACCACGGCGTGGATTGAGCGCCACGCCGCACGGCTTCCGGAAGCGGCACCGGAGCGAATCCTGGCGGAGCTGCAGCGCCTGGTGCGGGGCGATCACGCTGACGCCGCGATGGCAGCCCTCACAAGCCTGCCGTTGCTGCATCCCTGGGCGGCCGGAGGGCAACCTCCCACGCCCGGCAACATCGATGGCCTGACCAGCGAGGAAGCCGCAGCAGCAGTGCCCTTGGCACGGCTGACGGCCCTGGTGAGCGATGAGGGTCTCAGCCAACTCCGCGCCAGTCGCGCCCTGCGCCAGCGCTGCAAACGGCTGCGGAGCTGGCAGCAACGCACCGGCCAGGCACCGGGCGCGTTACCCGAGAGCGATCGACTGCAATTGCATGAGGAGCTCGAGGGGGATCTCCCCGCCCTGGCCCTGCAACTGCCCATGCACGAAAAAGAAATCTGGCTGCGTCGATGGCGCAACGCCGAGGACCCTCTGTTCCACCCCAGAACCCCGGTCGACGGCAATGGCCTGCTGACGGCCCTGGAGGTCGAACCCGGTCCCCGACTCGGACGTCTGCTGCATCATCTGAAGCTTGAACATGCCTTTGGACGCATCCAGACCCCAAGCGAGGCACTGAAGGAGGCCCAACATTTCTTGGCACTCGAAAGCGAGGCTCTGTGATTAACTTTCCTGGTGTCAATGATGACGGTCAGACACCGACAGATCGCATTTCCTTTCCTTCATGAGCATCCGCCTGTACATCGGCAACCTGCCGCAGACCTTTGAAGAACAGGAGCTGGTGGCTCTGCTCAAGTCGGTGGGAGAAGGGATTCGGTTCAAATCGGTTCTCGACCGCGAAACCGGTGCATGCCGCGGTTTCGGCTTCGCCAACGTGGACAATCCGAAACTCGCCGACGCCGTGATCGAAGCTCTCAACGGCAAGGAGTTCGGTGGCAGTGCCCTACGCGTCGAGCGCTCCGAGCGTCGCGACAACAATGCTGGCGGCAACCGTCGTGGAGCCCCCAATGCAGCCGGCCAGCCTCAAGTTGCCCGCAAGGCTGTGAACAAGGTGGTCCACAGCGATGCGAAGAGCGAAGGCGCCCCTGACCCCCGCTGGGCCGGCGAACTGTCCAAGCTCAAGGATCTGCTGGCCAACCAGAAGACGGCGGTTTGATCCGTCGCTGATCTGATCGAGGGAAAAAGAAGATCAACTCCACCCCTGCCGGGACAACAACCGGCAGGGGTTTTTAGCGTGACTGAGCCAACAGGAATGAACGGGGCAGATCAAGCAGCTTGTTGACCTTGGCCACATAGGCACGGTGATTGAACACGTCGTAATCGACCCGTTCAATTTCATCCAGGATGCCGCGGTACAACCGCAACGAAGTCCACACCGGCCAGCGCGCATCGGCGGACAGCCAACGGACTCCGGCTTCGGAGCGAGCAAACCAATCGCGAGCCCGCTCCAGCTGGAAGCGCATCAACGCACGCCAGGCGTTGTTGAGGGTTCCAGCCATCAGCTCCTGCTCGGAATAACCGAACCGCTCGAGATCTTCTTGGGGCAAATAGATACGGCCACGGCCCCGGTCTTCCCCCACATCCCGAAGGATGTTGGTGAGTTGGTTGGCGATCCCCAGGGCGACGGCCGCATCGGAGGTGTCGGGACAGTCACTCCAGGGAGCTGAGGTGTAGGCCTGGTCGACGCCCATCACCCCCTGGGTCATCAGGCCAACGGTGCCTGCCACGCGATAGCAGTAGAGCTTGAGGTCTTCAAAGCGGGGGTAGCGGGTCCAGGTGAGGTCCATCCGCTGGCCCTCGATCATGTCGAGGTAAGGCTGAATGCCCTGGGGGAAGCGCTCCAGGGTGTCGACCATCACCGCATCCAGGTCGTCCTCCACCCGACCATCAAACAGAGCACGGGTCTTCTCTTCCCAACGGTCGAGCCGCTCTGCAAGCTCCTTCACCGGACGCGCCTGGGCCTCCGGGCTGTCCATCAACTCATCCGTGCGCCGGCACCACACATAGATCGCCCAGATGGCACGCCGCTTCTCGGGAGGAAGAAGCAAGGTGCCGATATAGAACGTCTTGGCCCACTCGGCGGTCTCCCGACGGCAGGCCTCAAAGGCTGCGTCGAGATCCGGGGAGGCGAGGGGCATGGCTCAGGCCGTCACAGGCTCACTGGAAGAGGTCGATGATGCCAGCTGACCTGTCTTGCGGTCCACCGCACCTGCGCAGAGCTTGCCGCTGAGAACAGCACCCTCCATCGAGGCGAGATAGCGCTGCATCGTGTAGTCGCCCGCGAGGAAGAAGTTCTTGATCGGGGTGGTCTGATCCGGGCGAAGCTCCTGGCAGCCGGGGGTCGTCTTGTAAACGGACAAGGGCGTCTTCACGACCTTGTATTTGCGCAGGGTGGCGGGGTTGTCGCCACTGAAGTGCATCGGGAACAGCTTCTTGAGCTCGCCCATGGTGGCCTCGATGATCTCCTCATCGGGGCGGCCGATCCAGTCTTTGGCAGGAGCAAAGACCAGCTCGAGCATCGACTTGTCGGGGTCTTCGTACTCCCTGCAGGTGATGCTCATGTCGGCATACACGCTGAGCAGGGGGGAGCGGCTGAACAGCAGATGGTCGATATCGGTGAGCTTGCGATCGAACCAGAGGTGCAGGTTGATCACAGGGACACCCCGAAGGCCATCCAACTTCTGGAACACCTCCATCTGCTTCCAGGGCTCGGGCAGCAGCAGCTTGAAGGGATCCACCGGCAAGGCACTGACGTAGGCATCAGCGGTGAGATCGAAGCTCTCCTTGCCCTTCACGCCACCGATGTGGAAGGCCGCCACCGAACCATCGGCATTGAGCTTGATCTCACGCAGGGGGCTGTCGAGGTGCACTTCACCGCCCAGTGATTCGATGTGCTCGACCACCGGCTGACAGAGGCGCTCCGGCGGTGCACCATCCAGGAACGCCATCTGGGAGCCGTTTTTCTCCTGCAGGAAGCGATTCAGGGCCGTCAGCACCACGGTGGCGGAGATCTCATCGGGATCGATGAAATTCAGCGCCTTGCTCATGGCGATGAACACCTCATCATTCACCCGCTCCGGGATGTTGTGGATCCGAAGCCACTCCGTCCAGGAATACTTGTCGCACTCTTCGACGTAACCCTGGCCCCGGAGCATGGCGGGGACCAGTCCCAGGCCGAAGCTGATCTTCTCCGGCCAGGTGAGCATGTCGTTGTTGCCCAGGATCGCCGCCACACCATTCACCGGTGCCGGAAGATCAGGGAAATCAAAGCGGCTGTAGGTGCCGGGCTCCTCGGGTTGGTTGAAGATCATCGAATGGCTCTTCCACTGCAGGCGGTCTTCGATGTTCAGCTCCTTGAACAGCTGCAGCATGTTCGGGTAGGCCCCGAAGAAGATGTGCAGGCCGGTTTCGTACCAATCGCCGTCCTCGTCTTTCCAGGCCGCCACCTTGCCGCCGAGAACATCCCTGGCTTCCACAACGATGGGGGTGTGGCCGGCATCCGCCAGGTATTTGGCACAGGAGAGTCCAGCAAGACCAGCTCCGGCAATAGCGACGCGCATGCGGCCGTCTCGAAAGTGAAACCAACCTTAAAAGGGCTTGACCCCCGTTCGCTTCTTAAAGTCGTGTCAGCTTTCCCGTGGGCGCGTCTTGGCTGACACCCTTCTCAAGTGCACCACCCGCCACGTGCGCCTGTTCACAGCAGCACTTCAAGAGGAGGATCTGGTTCCTTCGGATGACCAACTGACCTTGGATCTGGATCCCGACAACGAATTTCTCTGGGATGCCGCCAGCCTCGCCAAGGTGCAGGGACGATTCAAGGAACTGGTGGATGCCGCAGCCGGCGGCGAACTGAGTGACTACACCCTGCGCCGCATCGGCACCGATCTGGAGGGATTCATCCGACAACTGCTCCAGGCTGGAGAACTCAGCTACAACCCAGATGGCCGCGTGCAGAACTTCTCCATGGGCCTGCCCCGCACCCCAGAACTGTTGTGACCGGCTCGCGCTACGACCGCGGCGGCCGCCGACCGCGTGATGGCCGCTACAACCGCGGTGAGCGGGATCGTTACGACGCTCCACCCCGGGGCGGATACGGCCGTCCTCCCGGCCCGCCACCAGGTGGTGGAGGCGGCCAGGGCGGCTTTCAATTCAGCACCCTCACCGTGGCCGTCTTGGCAGGAGTTCTCGTGGTGGGAATCGGTATCGGCAGCGCTGTCACCAGCACCACCACGGGAGACCAGGGAAACATCGCCAGCTCCCAGCAACTGGACATGGCCGTTCCCGACCCGGAGTTCTGCCGCCAGTGGGGGGCGAGCGCCTTCGTCATGGACATCGAGATGTACACGACGCTCAACCCCTCCAGCAGCTTTGTGACCCAGCCAACCCTGCAACCGGGTTGTGTGATCCGTCGGGAGAACTGGTCGGTGCTGCGCAAGGAGGGGGCTATCACCGCCGAGCAGGAGCGTGAGTGCAAACAGCGGATGAACACTTTTGCCTACATCGGCTCCGTTCGGGACAAGCCCGTGGTGCGCTGCGTCTACCAAACCGATATCAGTGAGAACAAATTCCTCACCCGAGGCGTGGCAGATGACGCTGTGGGCGTGACACCCGAGGCCGATCAGTTCTGAACCAGTTGCTCCCCGATCGCTTCAGGCACGACCTTCGCTGCCTGACGAATCGGGCTGTCAGCGCTGGCAAAGACGGGCAGAACGTCATTGCGGAAGGCCACCGAGGCGCGTGAGCAGTAGCGGGCGGGATGGGTGATCAACTTGAGCTGACGCCGCACCTGCAGATCAGCCACCTGGGGCCGGTGAATCGTTCCCGCCGATAACTCCCGCTCGATCGACACCACGGGAACAAAGGCGGCTCCCAGGCCCGCCTGAACGGCATTCTTGATGGCTTCCAGCGAATTCAGCTCCATATCGATGCGCAGGCGCTGCACATCCAGGCCGGAGCGCGCCAGAAGCTGGTCGACCATCTTCCGGGTGGTGGATTGCGCATCGAGACAGACAAAGCCCAGGCGATACAGGTCTTCCTTGGTGAGTTCAGCCAGTCGGGCCAAGGGGTGCTTCACCGGCAGCACCAGCGCCAGCTCATCACTGGCGTAGGGCACCACCTGTAGCAGTTCATTGAGTTCCGGCGGCAATTCACCACCGATGATCGCCAGGTCGATCTGACCGTTGGCCACACTCCAGCCCGTGCGTCTGGTGCTGTGGACCTGGAGCTGCACGGACACGTCCGGATATTTCTGGCGGAACAGGCCGATCATCCGGGGCATCAGGTAGGTGCCGGTGGTCTGGCTTGCTCCCACGATCAGGGATCCACCTTTGAGGTTGTGGAGATCATCCAGGGCCCGGCAGGCTTCATGGCACTGGCTCAGGATCCGGTCGCAGTAACTCAGCAGCAGATGGCCAGCCTCAGTGAGCTGCGCCTTGCGCCCGCCGCGATCAAACAGCGACACCTCCAGCTGCTTCTCCAGGTTCTGGATCTGAAGGCTGACGGCGGGCTGGGTGACGTAAAGACTATCGGCGGCTTTCTTGAAGCTGCCCTCACTGACAATCGCGCGAAGGATCCGCAGCTGGTCGAGGGTGAACGGCAGATCGGCCACCGCGGAACACCCGGAGGAACACCATAAATTTAGGACCGCCACGTCAGAAAGCCAGAATCACGCTCTTCCAACGCAGCCGCCATGGCCTCCACCCACCACAGCAGCGTCGTGATGCTGGTGCTGCTGATCTTGTTTGCCGTAATTCACAGCGGTGGTGCTGCCCTGCGCAGCCGGGCTGAGGCCGTGATCGGAGCACGGGCCTGGCGCCTGATCTTCGCGGCAGCCAGCATTCCCTCGGCCGTGGTAGTGATCGGATGGTTCCTGGCCCATCGCTACGACGGGGTGCGGCTGTGGAATCTCCAGGGCGTGCCTGGGGTGATTCCGCTCGTGTGGATCGGAACCGCCATCAGTTTTCTCTTCCTCTATCCAGCCACCTACAACCTGCTGGAGATCCCAGCGGTGCTGAAACCGCAGGTGCGTCTTTACGCCACGGGGATCATCCGCATCAGCCGCCATCCCCAGGCCATCGGGCAAATCCTCTGGTGCCTCACCCACGCCCTCTGGATCGGCAGCAGCTTCATGCTGGTGACCTGCGTGGGCTTGATCGGCCATCACCTCTTCGCCGTCTGGCATGGCGACCGGCGCCTGAAGGCCCGCTTCGGCGAAGCCTTTGACGAGCTCAAGGCCAGCACCTCGATCGTGCCTTTCGCAGCAGTGCTGGATGGACGCCAGCAGTTGCAGTGGCAGGAATTCGTTCGACCGGCACAACTGGGCATCGCCATCGCCGTCGGCGTGTTCTGGTGGGCCCATCGCTTCATTCCGACGGCTGCCGAGTTGATGCGCAATTCAGCACTCCAGAACCTGCTGGGCTGAGCTGCCTACACTCGCTTCAACCTCCTTTTTGCGGATGCCCTCGGCCGAGGAACTCGCCTGGCTCATACCGGTTCTGCCCCTGTTCGGCGCAGTGCTGACCGGGTTGGGATTGATCAGCTTCAACCGCACGATCAACCGGTTGCGCAAACCCGTTGCGCTGCTGTTGATCTCCTGCGTTGGCGCAGCTGCGGCCCTCAGCTACAGCATCCTGTTCAACCAGCTCAATGGGGCTCCGCCAGTCGAGCATCTGTTCGTATGGGCCAGTGCTGGCAACTTCGTTCTGCCGATGGGTTACGTGGTGGATCCACTCGGGGCGGTGATGCTGGCGCTGGTCACCACCATCGCCCTGCTGGTGCTGGTGTATTCCCACGGCTACATGGCCCATGACAAGGGCTACGTACGCTTTTTCACCTACCTGGCGCTGTTCAGCAGCTCCATGCTGGGTCTGATCATCAGCCCCAATCTTCTGGAGATCTACGTCTTTTGGGAGCTGGTGGGCATGTGCTCCTACCTGCTGGTTGGCTTCTGGTACGACCGCGACGGTGCCGCCCACGCCGCTCAGAAGGCTTTTGTGGTGAACCGGGTTGGTGACTTCGGCCTGCTGCTGGGCATCCTTGGCCTGTTCTGGGCCACCGGAAGCTTCGATTTCCAAGGAATCGCCGATGGCCTGCAGAACGGCCTGGCAACCGGAACGGTGGCCCCATGGGCAGCGCTGCTGCTCTGCCTGCTGGTGTTCATGGGTCCGATGGCCAAGTCGGCCCAGTTCCCCCTCCACGTTTGGCTGCCCGATGCCATGGAGGGCCCGACGCCGATTTCAGCGCTGATTCACGCCGCAACGATGGTGGCCGCAGGGGTGTTCCTGGTCGCCCGCCTTGATCCCCTCTACGCCCAGTTCCCCATCGTTCAAACCGTGATCGCCGTCGTTGGCACGATCACCTGCTTCCTGGGGGCCTCCATTGCCCTCACCCAGATGGACCTCAAGAAGGGTCTGGCCTACAGCACCGTCTCCCAGCTCGGCTACATGATGCTGGCGATGGGTTGCGGCGCCCCGGTCGCCGGCATCTTCCACCTGGTGACCCACGCCTTTTTCAAGGCGATGTTGTTCCTGGGATCAGGCTCCGTCATCCACGCCATGGAGGAGGTGGTGGGCCACGAGCCCGTTCTCGCCCAGGACATGCGCCTGATGGGCGGCCTGCGCAAAAAGATGCCCGTCACCTCGATCACCTTCTTCATCGGCTGCATCGCCATCAGCGGCATTCCGCCCCTGGCCGGCTTCTGGAGCAAGGACGAAATTCTTGGCCAGGCCTTCAACAGCTACCCACTGCTCTGGGTGGTGGGCTTCCTGACGGCGGGGATGACGGCCTTCTACATGTTCCGGCTTTACTTCCTCACCTTTGAAGGGGAGTTCCGCGGCAATGACACCGCCATGCAGGCCCAGCTGCTGACCGCTGCTGGCAAGGATCCTTCCGAGCACCACGCCCATGGCGGCAGCGTGCACGAGTCGGCTTGGCCGATGGCGGCCCCCTTGGCGGTGCTGGCGGTGCCTTCCGTCCTGATTGGCCTCTTGGGCACCCCATGGAACAGCCGCTTTGCGGGCCTTCTCAATCCAGAAGAAGCCCTCGAGATGGCCGAACAATTCAGCTGGGGCGAGTTTCTCCCCCTGGCGGGCGCCTCCGTGGCCATCTCCGTTGCCGGCATCAGCCTGGCTGTTCTGGCCTATGCCCTGCGTCAGATTGATCTGGGGCAACTGGTGGCCGGCCGCTTCCCGGCGGTGAATGCCTTCCTCGCCAACAAGTGGTACCTCGATGTGTTGAACGAAAAGCTGTTCGTTCGCGGCAGCCGCAAACTGGCGCGGGAAGTGCTCGAGGTGGACGCCAAAGTGGTGGATGGCGTGGTCAACCTCACCGGACTGCTCACCCTCGGCAGCGGCGAAGGTCTCAAATATCTCGAGACCGGACGCGCCCAGTTCTATGCCTTGATTGTGTTTGCCGGTGTGATCGGCCTGGTGGTGCTGTTCGGCGTGATCGGCGGGCCGATCGCTTAGAGCTCATCGTCCATGTGTGTCATCGCCTATCGAGGTGATGACACAGCGGCCATGATTTCTACGATCCATCCAGTGAGGATCGGATCAGCGTGTTCGAATTCGCAGTCGCCGGACTCAGCGATCCGGTTCAGGCCACCGTTCCATGGCTGAGCCTGTCGATCCTGGTGCCGATTGTGGGTGCCCTGCTGGTGCCGCTGGTTCCGGACAAAGGCGAGGGAAAACAGGTGCGCTGGTACGCCCTGATCGTGACGCTGATCACCTTCCTGATCACCGTTGCGGCCTACCTCACCGGCTATGACCCCAATCTGAGTGGTCTGCAGCTGTCCGAACGGGTGAGCTGGCTGCCGGATCTAGGCCTCACCTGGGCGGTGGGAGCCGACGGGCTCTCAATGCCGTTGATCCTGCTCACCAGCTTCATCACCAGCCTGGCCTGCCTGGCGGCATGGCCGGTGAGTTTCAAACCGCGGCTGTTTTATTTCCTGCTGCTGGCCATGGACGGCGGCCAGATCGCCGTCTTCGCCGTGCAGGACATGCTTCTGTTCTTCCTGGCCTGGGAGCTGGAGCTGATCCCGGTGTATCTGCTGCTGGCCATCTGGGGCGGCAAGAAACGCCAGTACGCCGCAACCAAATTCATCCTCTACACCGCTGGCAGCTCCCTGTTCATCCTGTTGGCCGCCCTGGCCATGGGCTTCTTCGGCGGCGGCACCCCCAGTTTTGAGTACACCGCTCTTGCAGCCAAAGACTTCGGCACGGGCTTTCAACTGCTCTGCTACGCCGGGCTGCTGATCGCCTTCGGCGTGAAGCTTCCGATCGTGCCGTTGCACACCTGGCTGCCGGATGCCCATGGCGAAGCAACGGCACCGGTGCACATGTTGTTGGCCGGCATCCTGCTGAAGATGGGCGGCTATGCCCTACTGCGCTTCAACTGTGAACTGCTGCCAGCGGCCCACTCTCAGTTCGCCCCACTGCTGATCGTGCTGGGGGTGGTGAACATCATTTACGCCGCACTCACCTCCTTCGCCCAGCGCAACCTCAAGCGAAAGATCGCCTACAGCTCGATCAGCCACATGGGCTTCGTGCTGATCGGCGTGGGCAGCTTCAGTGCCCTGGGCACCAGTGGCGCCATGCTGCAGATGATCAGCCACGGCTTGATTGGGGCCAGCCTGTTCTTCCTCGTGGGTGCCACCTACGACCGCACCCACACGCTTCAGCTGGATGAGATGGGAGGCATCGGCCAGAAGATGCGCATCATGTTCGCGCTCTGGACGGTGTGTGCCCTCGCCTCCCTGGCCCTGCCCGGCATGAGCGGGTTCGTGAGCGAACTGATGGTGTTCGCTGGTTTCGCCACGGATGAGGCCTACACCCTGCCCTTCCGCGTGGTGATCTGCGGGCTGGCCGCCGTCGGCGTGATCCTCACACCGATCTATCTGCTCTCGATGCTTCGCGAAATCTTCTTCGGCAAGGAGAAAGAGGAGCTGGTGTCCCACACCAACCTGGTGGATGCGGAGCCACGCGAGGTGTACATCATCGGCTGCCTGCTGGTGCCGATCATCGGAATCGGGCTGTACCCCAAGCTGATGACCGACAGCTACCGCAGCTCGATCGAAGCCCTGGTGAACCGAAACCTGGGTGCGATGGAACAGGTGATCTCACCAACGGCCCCCTTGATTCGAGGTCAGGCGCCCGTTCCAGCAGTCATCCAGGCCCCCGGCCTGGGCGCGTCATAAAAGGCGCGTCATAAATCACGTATCGATTCCGATTCATTCCCAGCCAACCGTCCGTAAGTTCCAGGGAACGCTCCCCTGCCATGCGTCAGATCAACTTCGGCCTGATCTTCAGCTTCGGCCTGATCACGGTGTTCTTCACCCTGGCGAACACCAGCCCCACGACGGTTCACGTGTTGCCCGGGGTCGAGTACACCCTGCCTT
This sequence comes from Synechococcus sp. MU1651, assembly GCF_023630635.1. Classification (NCBI taxonomy): domain Bacteria; kingdom Bacillati; phylum Cyanobacteriota; class Cyanophyceae; order Synechococcales; family Synechococcaceae; genus Synechococcus; species Synechococcus sp. MU1651. The sequence goes on along the minus strand of NZ_JAKUHJ010000008.1, from coordinate 45,873 downwards.
TGGCGGGTCTGCTGCTGCTGGCAGCGGGGTTGGGAGCCGTGTCGGCCTGGTTCTTCGCCGCCTGGACCGGGATGCTCAACAACGTTGAACAGTTCAGCAAGGCGAACGAATACGAAGCACAGCAGGTGCGGATCCAGGAACTGGAGACCGACCTCAGCCGCTACCGCTCCACCGTTGAAACCCAGCTGGGCCTGCTGCCTGCCACCACCGTCAGCGCGACCAGTGCCGAGAGCGACGACAACGACCAGGCGGAGGTCTCCGACGCCAGCAGCGCGGCCTGAGGCAGCACTGGCGACACCGGTTGAGGACCGATACCTTGCCGGGAAAGGGTGAATTGACTTGCTCCAGGTGGCCCCCAACGACGGCGCTGATGCTGGAGCCCGCCTTGCGATTCGGCTGCTGCAGGACGCAGCGGAGCGGGGCGATCTCGATCCCTGGGATGTGGATGTGATTGCCGTCATCGACGGCTTTCTGGATCAACTCCGGCAACGCATCGAAGTTCCCGGGCAGGTGGCGGCCGCCCTGGCCGGACGGGGCGGCAGCTACGAACGGGACCTGGCTGATAGCAGCGAAGCCTTCCTGGCCGCCTCCGTGCTGGTGGGACTCAAGGCGGAGATGCTTGAAACCAGCATGTTGCCGCCGCCGCCTGAAGTCGAAGATCACTTCGATGCCGACTTCGATGAGCAAGGCTGGCTGGATCCGGCCTTTGATCTGCCCCGACGGCCGGAACGTCATCTGCAGCGGCGACCCGTGGCACCCCCGCCCTTGCGTCGGCCCGTCACCCTCGGGGAGCTGATCGAACAGCTGGAAACAATTGCCGAGCAGCTGGAATCAGACGAACTCGAGGCACGCCGCCGCAAACGGCAGAAGCGCTACAGCAACCGTGAAGCCATCGCCCAGGTGGCCGGACTGGCCCACCGCGAAAAGCTGCCGGAAACAACCGCAGCACTGGGGGTGTTTCTGAACGGTTGGGAGACCGCCCTGGACTGGGTGGGCTTCGATCAACTGGTGGACCAATGGGAGGTGGCCGCCGCGGCGGACCTGGACCGTGACCGGGTCGGGGTGTTCTGGGCCCTGCTGTTTCTCTCCTCCCAGGGCCGGGTTGAGCTGGAACAGGAGGCTTGGCTCCACGGACCGCTGCGACTGAAATTCATCCCCGCGAGTGGCACTGCAACGCAACTGCCGATCCGCAGCCTTCAGGTGCCAGATCCGTCGCCGACCCGGACGGTCGTGGCGGCCTAAGACCGGGTCTATGGTCACTACCTTGTATTGACCCGACCAAACGCCAATGAAGGCGATGATTCTGGCGGCTGGTAAGGGGACGCGGGTCCAACCGATCACCCATGTGATCCCCAAGCCCATGATTCCGATCCTGCAGAAGCCGGTGATGGAATTTCTGCTGGAACTGCTCAAGGAGCACGGTTTCACCGAGGTGATGGTGAACGTCTCCCACCTGGCCGAAGAGATTGAAAATTACTTCCGGGATGGCCAGCGTTTCGGGGTTGAAATTGCCTACAGCTTTGAAGGACGGATTGAAGACGGCGAACTGATCGGCAGTGCCCTGGGGTCTGCAGGGGGGCTCAAAAAAATCCAGGATTTCCAGCACTTCTTCGACGACACCTTCGTGGTGCTCTGCGGCGATGCGCTGATCGACCTTGATCTCAGCGAAGCGGTACGCCTGCACAAAGAGAAGGGTGCGATCGCCAGCCTCGTCACCAAACGGGTCCCCAAGGATCAGGTGAGCAGCTACGGCGTTGTGGTCACCGATGACCAGAACAGAATTTCAAGCTTCCAGGAAAAGCCCAGCGTCGACGAAGCCCTCAGCGACACGATCAACACCGGCATCTACATCTTTGAGCCGGAGATCTTTGAACACATCCCTTCGGGACAGTCCTTCGACATCGGCTCGGATCTGTTCCCGAAACTGGCCGAGCTCGGTGCACCCTTCTATGCCATCCCGATGGATTTCGAATGGGTGGATATCGGCAAGGTTCCCGACTACTGGCAAGCCATCCGCAGCGTGTTGATGGGTGACGTCCGTCAAGTGGGCATCCCCGGCAAGGAGGTGCGTCCCGGGGTTTACACCGGTCTGAATGTGGCCGCCAACTGGGACAAGATCAACGTCACCGGCCCGGTCTACGTGGGCGGCATGACCAAGATCGAAGATGGCGCAACGATCGTTGGGCCCACCATGATCGGCCCCAGCTGCCACATCTGTGAGGGCGCCACGGTCGACAACTCGATCATCTTCGACTACTCACGCATCGGCCCCGGCGTGCAGCTGCTAGAGAAACTGGTGTTCGGCCGCTACTGCGTGGGCAAGGACGGTGATCACTTCGATCTGCAGGAGGCCTCGCTCGACTGGCTGATCACCGATGCCCGTCGTCAGGACCTGGTGGAGCCTTCCCCGCAGCAGAAAGCCATGGCGGAGCTGCTCGGCACCGACCTCACCCAGGCAGCGAGCTGAGTCCAGCGCGATCCAGGATCAACGGGATGCGCTCCTCGGCCTTGATTGCCATCAGGTGCACGCCACGAACGATGCCGAGATAGCGCTTCACCTGTTCAGCGGCGATGGCCACGCCCTCCATGGCGGGATTCTCGGCGCACTCCAGCCGATGGATCAACGCATCGGGGATGCAGGCTCCCGGCACAACGCGGTTGATGAACCGGGCATTCTTGGCTGACTTCAGCAGAAACACGCCAGCGAGCACGGGCAGACCCAGGGGGCCGGCCAGTTCGTGCTGGAAGCGCTCGAGCGCTTCAGGGTCCATCACCATCTGGGTTTGAACGAAGCGGGCTCCCGCCGCCTGCTTGCGCTGCAACCGGCGCTGGAGACCGCTCCAGCTCCTCGATTGTGGGTCGGCGGCACACCCGGCAAACAGCGTGGTCGCCCCATCGGGCAGGGTGCCCTGCACGGGATCCACGCCCCGATTGAGGGAATCCACCTGCTGCAGCAGCTTCACCGACTCGAACTCATTCACCGGCCGGGCATCCGCCTGATCGCCCGCCCGCACCGGATCGCCAGTGAGACACAACAGGTTGCGGATCCCCAAGGCATGGGCCCCGAGCAGATCGGCCTGAAGGGCGATGCGGTTGCGGTCCCGGCAGGCCATCTGCAACACCGGCTCCAGACCGGCCTCAAGCAGCAACTTGCAGGAGGCCAGGCTGCTCATCCGCATCACGGCCCGACTGCCATCGGTCACATTCACGGCATGGACACGGCCTCGCAGCGATGCGGCCATGGCCAACATGTGGGAGGGGTCGGCTCCACGGGGAGGCATCACCTCGGCCGTGAGCACCTGATCCCCGGCCTCAATTGCGCGCTGCAGCGCCGTGCTCAAATCTCGTTCCATTTCACCGGCCCACTATGCAGGATCAGACCGGTCGTCCGGACTAGCATGATCCCAACGGTGGTCGCCCATGTCCTCCCTCGACGGTACCGATCCTCTGGAGATCTCCCTCTCTGCCAGGGAGATCGAGATCATCGAGCTCGTGGCCGAAGGACTGACCAATCAGGAAATCGCTGACCGTCTCACAATCAGCAAACGAACGGTGGATAACCATGTGAGCAACGTGTTCACCAAGACCGGTTCGAAGAACCGAGTGGCACTGCTCAATTGGGCCATGGACAACGGCAAGATCTGCCGGGACGGCTTCAACTGTTGCGTCCTTCCAGAACACGATCCCCCCTCAGCCTGATCGTGGAGCTGACAGGCTCCGGCAAGCTTTGAAGGGAGGTGGGGCCCACAGGGATCTGAAACAGCGTGGCGTATTCCAGACAGGCCTCCACGCTGGAGCCTGCGAAGCGAAGCATTCCAGTTGTGTCGTACAGACCCACCACTGGAAGGAGCCACCAATCAGGACAACTCAAAGCTAAAGGAAATCTGAAGACAAATCCAGTCCGGTCTTACGTCAGGCCAAAACGTCGACGCTGCTCCTCGGGCCAGGACTGAACCGGATGCTGGGCCAGCACCGCATTGCTCCAGCGGGATTCCCCGGTGATCTCCTCGCCACACCAGGGCGGAATCAGCAGATCCGCCTGGGCCGATGCCAGCTCCACCTCCGCCAGCACCAAGGGGGCGTTCTCGCCCTGGAAACAATCCACCACCCAGTCACCACCAGGGCAATCCAGGGCGTAGCGGACTTTGTCCAGGCGGTGCGGCGCCAGATCCCAGAGGGCTTCGGCATCCGCCACGGGAATCGGATATTCGAACTCGTGGCGCACCAGGCCAACGGCATCAGCCGCCGCCTTCAGGGTGAGCCAGGCCTGATCCGATCCGCGCAGACGCATCCGCACCGTCACACCGTCGGCACTGGCGGCCAGGTAGCCCTGACGAAGCGGCTGTGCGGGGCCGGCACTGCTGCGCCAGGCGCCCGACCGCACCAGAAAGCGCCGTTCAATCTCGAGGGCCATGGCTCAATTCTGCGAGGGCTGAGACGCGTGCAGGCTTCCCGCCCAATGCAGCTTGTGGGAGAGGGTTCGGTAATACGACGGGCTTTGATTGAGCAACACCATCAGGGCATGGTGGCGCGCCTGCTGAACAACACAGCACTCCCCAGGCTCCAGCACCGTGCAGCCCACACCGTCCTTCCACAGCTTGATGCGGTGATCCCCAGCCCCGAGGGGCCAGATCGCCAACCTGGCCCGAGGCGGCACCACCAGCGTTCGGCTGGAGAGGCTCATCGGGCAGATCGGGGCAACGATGATGGCATCGATGCCGGGGTGAAGAATCGGTCCCCCTGCCGCCAGGGCGTACCCGGTGGACCCCGTGGGCGTGGAGAGGATCAGGCCATCACCACGCACCTGGTCGATCACTTCCCCATCGATCTCGAGCTCCAGGGTGCAGGTGGGCGAAATCTCATCGCGGTAGGCCCGCAGGTAGAAGTCGTTGAAGGCCCAGTGGTGCTCTTCATCGTCTTCGAGATCCGGCTGTTGCAACGGGCCCGGCGAAGCCGCTCGATCTTCAGCGGAGCGTCGATCCACCATCGCCTGAAGCATCATGCGCCGTTCGATCGCGAACTGATCGTCCTGAAGGCGTTGCCAGATCTGATCGCCGCGCAATACACGCCGGTCATGGGTCAGAAAGCCCAGATGGCCTCCCACATTGATGCTGAGGATCGGGATGTCATGCACCGCCAGGTGGCGGGCAGCCCCAAGCACAGTTCCATCCCCCCCCAGCACCAGCGCCAGGTCGGGCAACGACTCCTCAACAGCCAGCAGGCCGGGGAAAGGATTCACCCGCGGCCCCGACATCGCCGTGACCACGTGGGAGCCGAGAGCTTTCAGCTCCTTGGCACATTGGCGAGCTTCACGCTGGGCAGGCTGGCTGTCGGCCCGATAGATCACCCAGACCCGATCGAGACGCATGACCCAGGTGTGCGGGGGTTACCAGCGCAGCAGGTTGAACTGCTCCATGTCGACGGTAACGCGATTGCGATAAAGCGACAGCAGGATCGCCAGACCAACAGCGGCCTCAGCGGCGGCCACCGTGATCACGAACACGGCGAAGACCTGGCCGCGAATCAGATCACCATCCACGAAGGAGGAGAAGGCCATCAGGTTGATATTCACGGCATTGAGCATCAGCTCAATGCTCATCAGCACGCGCACCGCATTGCGGCTGTTGATCAGACCCCAAACGCCGATGCAGAACAGCATCGCGGCCACCAGGAGGTAGGCCTGCAGGGAGGGAAGCGTGGCAAGGAATTCGCTCATCAGTCCGCTCGATTCATCAGCAGGGGAGTACGGGCCTTCTCAATCAGGCCTTGATCGGCCACCTCACCGGTGACCACATCGGTGGCCAGCACATCACGACGGGCCAAGACGATGGCGCCGATCATGGCCATCAGCAGCAGCACCGATGCCACCTCAAAAGGCAAGAGGTAATCAGTGAACAGGTGTTCACCAATGCGGGCCGTGGCCTCTTCACCCACGGCGGCAGGACCGGGCAGCGACCAGGGGGTGGTGACCACAACACGAACCAGCAACGCCAGCAGACCAGCACAGACGCCGGCTGACACCACACGGCGCGTGGTGAGGTTGGCGATGGCCTTGAGGTCTTCCCGCTTGTTGACGAGCATGATCGCGAACAGGATTAACACGTTGATCGCGCCCACGTACACCAGGATCTGGGCCATGGCCACGAAACTGGCATTCAGCAGCAGATAGAGCCCTGCGACGGCGGTGAACACCCCGCCCAGCAGGAAGGCGGAATAGACGATGTTGCTGAGCAGCACCACACCCAGGGCGCCGATCACCACAACGGCGGACAGCACCAGAAAACAGATCAGCTCGGTGGTTGTCGCGATGGTCATGCGTCGCCCTCCTTGGCCTCACTGGAGGATTGTCCCTCATTCTTGGCAGGGGACTTGGCAGGAGGGCTGAGGGTCTCCAACACCTGAGACGGCAGCTGACCAGCCCGGGGACGATCAGCGGCAACACCGTGGGGATCCATCTCGCCCGCCGGCAGATAGGCGAGTTCCCTGAGGGGAACAACGGAGGGGTCGGTGGTGACGCTGGTGGGAAGGCGTCCGAGGGCCACGTTGTCGTAGTTGAGGCTGTGGCGATCAAAAGCCGCCAGCTCGTACTCCTCCGTCATCGAGAGGCAGTTGGTGGGGCAGTACTCGACGCAATTTCCGCAGAAGATGCAGACGCCGAAGTCGATGGAGTAGTTGCGCAGCTCCTTCTTCTTCGTGGCCTTGTTCATCACCCAATCGACCACCGGAAGATTGATCGGGCAGACCCGCACGCACACCTCACAGGCGATGCACTTGTCGAATTCGTAGTGAATCCGGCCCCGATAACGCTCGGAAGGAATGAGCTTCTCGTAGGGGTACTGCACCGTGACCGGACGGCGCTGCATGTGGTCGAACGTGACCGAAAAGCCTTGGGCCAGATTCCGGGCTGCATCGACTGCATCCCGGGTGTAATCACCGACCTGTTTGAGGAAGCCGAACATGGTCTGAAGCGGAGAGGACGAGGCGGAGCCGGGAGCTAAGAAATCCTAGGTAGGAAAACCTAGCCGCCGAATGCAAAGGGGAATGCGAGCTTGAGCGCTGCTGTCACCAGAAGGTTCACCAGGGACAGGGGCAGCAGGAACTTCCAGCCGAGATCGAGCAGCTGGTCAATGCGCACGCGGGGGGTGGTCCAGCGCAGCAGGATCGCCACGAACACCAGCAGATAGGCCTTGAGCACCGTCATCACGATGCCAACGGTGCCCGTGATCACCTGCACCACGGGGGCATCGATGGGCTGGTTCAACCAGCCGGCCAGCCACTCCACAGGAATCGGGAAGCCCCAACCACCGAGATACAGAACGCTGACCAGAACGGCCGAGAGCACCAGGTTGATGTAACCCGCCAGGTAGAAGAGGGCGAACTTCATGCCCGCGTACTCGGTCTGATAGCCGGCGACCAGCTCTTCCTCAGCTTCGGGAAGGTCGAAGGGCAGCCGCTCACACTCGGCCAGGGCGCAGATCCAGAAAATCAGGAAGCCCACCGGCTGGCGCCAGATGTTCCAGCTCAAGATGCCGGCACCGGTCTGCTGACCCACAATGTCGACCGTGCTCAGCGAGTTGGTCATCATCACGATGGCCAGCACCGCCAGAGCCAGGGGAATCTCGTAGCTGATCGATTGAGCCGCGGCCCGCAGCCCACCGAGCAGCGAGTACTTGTTGTTGGAGGCATAGCCGCTCATCAGCAAGCCGATCGGCTGGATGCTGCTGAAGGCGATCCAGAGGAAGATCCCCACGCCCACATTGCTGATCAGCAGGTTCTGGCCGAAAGGAATGATCAGCCAAGAGATGATCACCGGCACAACCACCAGCACCGGGCCGAGGGTGAACAGCAGGCTGTCGGCCCGCGCCGGGATGATGTCTTCCTTGACGAGCAGCTTGAGGCCGTCAGCCAGGGGCTGAAGCACGCCCAGGGCACCGGCATACTCCGGACCGATCCGCTGCTGGACGGCGGCGGAAATCTTGCGTTCCAGCCACACCGAAACCAGCACACCCACCACTGCAGCCACCAGAACCAGCAGCATCGGCAGCGGCAGCCAAAGCAGCCTCGCCACCTCCGGGGAGAAGCCAAACCCTTGCAGGGCCTGGCTAAAGCTCAATTCCAGGTCCAGTCCCGGACTCACCATGGTGTCGACGGAAGTGGGTGCAACTTAGGCGGCCGGAGCCGAGACGCGCTCCTCAATGGGCATCCAGGAGCGTGGCTGGGATCCGGAGTAGATCTGCGAAGGCCGGAAAATCCGGTTCGCCCCGAGCTGCTCCCGCCAATGGGCCAGCCAGCCGGCAACCCTGGCAATGGCGAAGACCGGCGTGAACAGATCCCTGGGAATGCCGAGCTTGCGGTACACAAGTCCCGAATAAAAATCGACGTTGGGATAGATGCCTTTGGGGCCGAGGCGGGACGCTGCTTCTGCTTCGATCGCCCGGGCCACGTCGTAGAGGTCGTCATGGCCAAAGCTGGCGAACATCTCCTCCACCAGGGCCTGCAGGATCACGGCACGGGGATCCTTCACCTTGTATTCCCGGTGGCCGAAGCCCATGATTTTGCGTTTGGCCGCGATGGCTTCATCCAAGAAAGCGCCAGCGTTCTCGGGACTGCCCACCTGCTCGAGCATGGCGAGGACATCTTCATTGGCGCCGCCGTGGAGTGGGCCCGCCAGGGTGCCCACGGCTGAAGCCACCACGGCGTAGGGGTCGGTGAGGGTGCTGGCGGTGACCCGAGCACTGAAGGTGCTGGCGTTGAGGCTGTGCTCGGCATGGAGCATCAGGCAGCGATCAAAGATCCGCGCTGCTAGTGGATCCGGCTCACGTTCGGTGAGCATGTAGAGGAAATTGGCGGAGTAGGCCAGATCATCCCGGGGCTGGATTGGGTCCTGGCCTTTGCGGATCAGCTGAAAGGCCGCCACCATCGTGGGGATCTTGGCGATCAACCGCACCACCGCGTCATAAATGTACTGCGGGTCGTCGATCGCCCGGCGCGAATAAAACAGCCCCAGGGAAGCGGCGCTGGACTGCAGCGCGTCCATGGGATGGCCGCTGGCTGGGAAGCACTTCATCATGTCCCGCACACGGAAGCTGACACGCCGGTGCATCTGCACCGCGTGCTCAAACTCCGCCAACTGGTCGCGGCTGGGCAGCTCTCCCCAGATCAGCAGGTAGGCCGTTTCCAGAAAACTGCTGTTGGCCGCCAGATCCTGCATCGGGTAGCCGCGATAGGTGAGCAGCCCCTTCTCACCATCGATGTCGCAGATCGCCGACTGGGTGGCCGGCACGCCATCCAGACCTGGACGCAGTTCGATCCCGGTCCGCGCATGGCGCAGGTCGCCTGTCTGCTGCTGGGCCACCACCTGATTGCCTCTAACAGCAACCTAAATCGTCAATCAACAGTGCTGGCCGAAGCAAAGCCTTCAACTGCCACTGGCCCGTGGAACGACGCAGCTGAATCACGCCGGCTTTCTTCAGCACGAGGGCACCCGGGGCACACCCCAGAAGACCGCAGGCCAGATCGCCAAGATCCGGCTCATGACCGACCAAGCCAAGCCGTTGATCGAAGGCGGTCACCAGCATGTTGAGGGCCCCTCCCGGCTGGAGCCGTTCATCCACCGCGAGTTCAGAAGCGAGCCCCGCCTCCAAAGCCAGTTCCGCCGTTTGCAGAGCCCGGCGATAGGGGCTGGACAGCAATCGATCCAAGCGCAGCCCCCGTTGCACCAGGGCCGCCATCACCCGCTGGGTTCGCTGACGGCCAGCGGCGGTCAGGGGTCGATCCGGATGGTCCTGGCCCGCCTGGCGGGGCTCGGCGATGCCATGCCGCAACAAAACCAGGTCAGCCGAGTTCGAGCCGGGCATGCAACGGAATCTCGGTACTGCCTTGCTCCTGACGATCAACATCGACGGCCACCGCAAGGCCGCGGACCTGATCCTGAAGCGGCCGCCCCGCCATCACCTGCAGCAGGGCCCAGGGCCGCCATTGCCCCAACAGCGCACGGGCCGGCTCATCCGCCAGCAGGAGGGCCTGCGCCGGTTGGGAGGACGCTGTGAGTTCCTGCCATTGGTTCAAGCGGGGCTGGAGGGCACGCCCGTTCTGGCGCTGCGCCAGAGCCATCAAGGACTCGCCCCACCAGTTCAGCGCAGACGAGCGAACCTGAGCCACGGCCAATTGGGCATCCACCCCAGGCTGGCGTCCCCGCTGGCGCACCAGCCGCGTCCACACGCTCAACACCTCGCCATCGCCCTCCAGTTCAGAACGGGTCAGGCCCTGCTCCTGCAGACGTGCATCCACCGCATCCCTGGCGGGGCTTTGCGGGCGGGTGGCCAGCAGCCAGCCCTCGGGTTGCTCCTGCCAGAGAAGAGGGCCAGCATCAGCCCCCACAACAGCATCGGCCGCCGGCTGGTCCGCCAGGCGCTGCTTCAGCAACGGAGCGAACCATTGGGCCAGGGGATGGCTTTCGCTGGGATCCAACAAACGGGCTGGGCTCTGCAGCTGAGCCAGCCAGCGGGCATGGCCGCCGGCCGACGCCGTCAGATCCGTGAGCCCAGGCCAGGGGTCGGCGCCAAGGGCTTGCCGGAACCCGAGACGCCCATCGACCGCCAGGGTTGAACCCTCCGGTCGCAGTGATGCCACAAGTCCGCTCAGATCGTCCCGTTGGGCCACCAGCTCAGGCAGCTGCAGCCAATGCTCGAGGGCATGGGGAGATGCCGTGAGCAGAGCCACGCCTTCGCCGAGCTCAGCCACCTGACGTTGCAGGCGTTGATCCCCCAGCTGATGCTGATCCGGAAGCTGGGAGACATCGAGGGCCTGCTCCAGCACACCCCGGCCTGAGGCCACCAGCAGCAGATCGTCGTCAATCAAAGCCGTGGCCAGGGGTTGGGGGTCATGCCCCACCAACGCCCCCTGGCCGCTGATCACACCGATGCCGCGGTAACTGCTGATCTGCAGGTCGGTGCCCGCCAGGCTGCGGGTCTGCCAGAACCGTTGCAGGAAGCGCCGGGCGCCGTCGTCATCCCGACTGGTCAAAGCCAACACCCAACCGGCGTTGGAATCCCCATCGGTGAGGGTGAGACTGACCTCCTCGCCAAGCCAGGGCTCCAGCTCAAGACCGAACTGCAGGCCCGCCAAGGCAAAGACGCCTTCGCGCCACTGCCGGGCGCCATCACGGGCATCGCGGCGTTGGGAGGCAGGGGCAACGGCCTGGGCATAGGCCGGCAACCGTCCTGGATCGGCCAACCAATGGAGGGACAAGTCAGCATCCCGGGGCACAAACCGGGCCGCCCGAGGCAGATGCAACGGCTGCTCCGCCAACTGCAGGGGGCTCTGGCGGTTCATGGTCCAGAGCAGGCCAGCGGCCAGCAAAATCAGCGACAACAGCACAGCGCCGGCAGCGCTGAGGAAGGGGCGGGCCTTCATGGGCCGGCGGTCTCGGGTCGCCTCATCTTTGTCCATCACCGCAGAATGGCGCCATGGGCCAATCCCAACAACCACAACCAATCCAAGCCTCTGACCTGCAGCAATGGCTGCAAAGCGAGCGACCTTCACCGCAACTGGTGGATGTGCGCGAGGAGGCTGAGCTCGCGATCGCTGCCTTTCCAGGTGCGGTGCTGCACCGCCCCCTGAGCCAATCCAATGCATGGCTTGGAACACTGCAGGCCGACCTCAACCCCGATCAACCCGTCGTGGTGGTCTGCCATGCCGGCGTGCGCAGCTACCACTTCGGCCTGTGGCTGCTGGACCAACCCTGGGGCCTTGAGGTGTGGAACCTTGAGGGAGGCATTGATGCCTGGAGCCTTCAGGTGGATCCCAGCGTTCCCCGCTACTGATGAGCAAGCCCCTGTCCCTGCGGCAAGAACAGGTGCTTCAGGCGACGGTGCACCACTACGTCGACACGATGGAGCCGGTGGGCAGCCGCACCCTGGTGCAACGCTTCGGCATTCCCGCCAGCTCCGCCACCGTTCGCTCCGCCATGGGGGCGCTTGAGCGCCGAGGACTGCTGCATCAACCGCACACCTCCGCCGGACGCGTTCCCAGTCCGATGGGATACCGGCACTACGTGGACGCGTTGCTGCCGGAACCCGGCATCGCTGTTCAACACCTGGAACGGGAGCTCACCGGCCTCAGTCTTCGTTGGGCCGGTTTGGACGACCTGCTGATGCATCTGGCTCGTCGGCTGACGGATTTCACCGGTCTGATGAGCCTGATCACCCAACCGCAGCAGGAGAACCAGCAACTGGAGACGATCCGTCTGGTGCCCAGCGGTGATCGGCTGCTGGTGATGCTGGTGGAAGCCAATGGCCGCGCCAGCCACCTCAACCTGCGTCTGCCCCACGGAGCTGATGCTGAACTCACCGCGATGGAACGCTGGGCGTCGGCCCAGCTCGAGCAGGGCGATCTGAACTGGGACGCACTGCCCAGGCAGCTGCAACGCAGCGGTGCTGTGCTGCGCAACGCCCTTGAGCAGCCCACCCCCTCCAACTCCACACAGGTGGTGGTGCATGGCCTTTCCAGGCTGGTGAGCGAACCGGAATTTGAAAGCACCTCCAGTCTTCGGCCGCTGCTGGAACTGATCGATGACCAACCCGCCACCTTGATCAGCCGCGGTGAATCCGCACGGGTGTGGATCGGCGAGGAACATCCGCAGCCAGCCCTGGAGGCCTGTGCCGTTGTTCAGGCGCCCTACCGCTGCAACGAGGGGCTCGGCCATGTGGCTCTGGTGGGGCCGATGCGGATGGCCTATGCCACGGCACGGGCTGCCGTGCAGCGGGTGGCCCGCCACCTGGAATTGCTGCTGGCCTGAGGTCAGCTCCCTAGAGCTGATCCCCCAGCTTCTCCGCCACGGTGTTGACGTCCTTGTCGCCGCGGCCAGAGCAGTTGATCACCACTTCGGTGCCATCGGCCAGGGTGGGGCAAAGCTGCTCAAGCCAGGCGAAGGCATGGGCGGTTTCCAGGGCTGGAATGATGCCCTCAAGCTCACTCACCAGGCGCAGGGCATCGAGGGCCTGTTGGTCGGTGACTGCGGCGTACTCGGCACGTCCGATCTCCCGGAGATAGCTGTGCTCCGGCCCCACTCCGGGGTAATCGAGACCTGCACTGATGGAGTGAGCCTCCATCACCTGACCGTCGCCGTCCTGCAGCAGCAGGCTCATGGCGCCGTGCAGCACACCGGCACGACCCTCGGTGATCGTCGCGGCGTGGCGACCGCTGGCCACACCATCACCGGCGGCCTCAACACCGATCAGGCGCACGGACGTGTCCTGCACAAAAGGATGGAACAGGCCCATGGCATTGGAGCCACCGCCAACGCAGGCCATCAGCACGTCGGGCAGCCGGCCGAAGGCGTCCTGACACTGCTGCTTGGACTCCTCACCGATCACGGCATGGAAATCCCGCACCAACATCGGATAGGGGTGCGGACCAGCGACGGATCCAAGGATGTAGTGGGTGGTCTCAACGTTGGTCACCCAGTCGCGGATCGCTTCACTGGTGGCGTCCTTGAGGGTGGCGGTGCCGGCCGTCACCGGTTGCACCGTGGCGCCCAGCAGGCGCATGCGGAACACATTGAGGGCCTGACGGCGCATGTCTTCCGCACCCATGTAGATCACGCACTCCAGACCGAAGCGGGCACAGACCGTGGCCGTGGCGACGCCGTGCTGGCCCGCACCGGTCTCGGCAATGATCCGCTTCTTGCCCATGCGCAGGGCCAGCAGGGCCTGCCCCAGGGCGTTGTTGATCTTGTGGGCACCGGTGTGGTTCAGGTCTTCACGCTTGAGCCAGATGCGGGGGCCACCGTCGGCTCTGCGGTAGTGGGCGGTGAGACGCTCGGCCTCATATAACGGTGTCGCCCGCCCGACGTAGTTCTTGAGCAGACGGTTGAGCTCGGCGGTGAAAGCGGGATCGTTCCAGGCCCGGGCAGCAGCTTGCTCCAGTTCCGCCAGTGCCGGCATCAGGGTCTCGGGCACGTACTGGCCACCGAACCGTCCAAAGCGACCATGGGCTCCGGGGCGCACCGCTGGCTGCAGGCTGGAGGGATCCGGAGTGCTGGCGTTGGGCAGGGTGCTGGTCACGGATCCACGGCGGAGCGTCGGCTCAGCGTAAGCAGGCGGTCACGCCATGGGGCGCCGCATCGGCGCTCATCGACAATGCAATCCGGTTGCGACGGGTGGATGCCGAAGGGAGGCTGGCAGGAATTCAGCAGTGCCGAGAGCCTGCAGCGACCGAGCGGCCCTGCGGCGGAGCCCACGGCCAAGGCGCAACAAATGGTGCGGGTGCAGCCCACCCGTGGTGGCAAAGGTGGCAAAACCGTGACGGTGATCCGGGGCCTGGAGCTGGATGCTGCGGGCTTCAAGGTGCTGCTGAAGAAGCTCAAAAAACGCATCGGCAGTGGCGGGACCGCCAAGGACGGCGTGATCGAACTGCAAGGAGATCAGGTGGATCTGGCGCTCGAGCTGCTCAGCAAGGAGGGATACCGGCCGAAACGGGCTGGGGGCTAAGGGAGAATGGCCGCCACTTCATGCAGTGGCCATGACCGCCAGCCCCACCTACGGAGAACTCACCAACAAGGGTGCGTCCACCAACATCGCCTGGCATGAGGCCTCCGTGGGCCGCGACGAGCGCTCGAAGCAGCGTGGGCACCGCAGCGCCATTCTTTGGTTCACCGGGCTCTCCGGCTCTGGCAAGAGCACCCTGGCCAACGCCGTCAATGCAGCCCTGTTCGAGCGGGGGCTCGCCACCTATGTGCTGGATGGCGACAACATCCGCCACGGCCTCTGCAAAGACCTGGGCTTCTCCGATGCCGACCGTGAGGAGAACATCCGCCGCATCGGTGAGGTGGCCAAGCTGTTCCTGGATGCGGGCGTGATCGTGCTGACCGCCTTTGTGTCTCCCTTCCGTGGAGACCGGGACAAGGCCCGGGACCTGGTGGAGGACGGTGACTTCCTCGAGGTGTTCTGCGCCGCTGATCTCGAGGTCTGCGAATCCCGCGACCCCAAAGGTCTCTACGCCAAGGCACGGGCGGGGCAGATCAAGGAATTCACGGGCATCTCCAGCCCCTACGAAGCACCGGAAACGCCCGAACTGAAGATCGACACAGGCAAGCAGGATCTGGCCGACTCCGTGGAGCTGGTGATCAAAGCGCTCCAGGAGCGTGGGGTGATTCCGGCCGCCTGAGGTCGCCGTCGCCAGCCCTGGCAGCATCCGCCAGGGTTTTGATGCAACTAGCCACCGGCACCGCCAACAGCAGGCCCAGAAGATCCCCCACGCCATAGAGGGCTCCCACCCGGGCCCCAATGGGCAAGGCGATCAGCAACCAGGCCGGTTGCAACCCCACGATGCTGCCCATCAGCCGCGGTTGGATCACCTGATCCACGATCTGACCGACCACAATCGCCGCGGCGAGCAACTCAAGGCCTGTGCGGGGGTCCTGAACCGCCAGCACCGCACTCACCGAGACGATCGACACGGCACTGGCATAGGGCACCAGGGTGGTGAAGCCGATCAGCACGGCGAACAAGACGCCGTAGGGAATGTTCAGGGCGGTGAACACCAGGAGCTGACCACCACTGAGGATCAGCGCCAACACCACCTGGCCAGCGAAATAGCCCCGAAAGGTGCGCTCGAGGGTCGTCTGCACCAGATCCCGCCAACGGTCGGGCAGCCAACGGGCCAGACCATCGACGATCGGATCCGCCCCAAACAGCAGGAAGACCGCCAGCACCAGCACGATCACCACATTGATCGTGGTGCCCACCGTGGCCCCCAGCAGGCCCAACAGACGCTGGCTCAACTGCGTCGCCAGACGGCTGAACTGGGCCACCAGATCACTGCTGAGGTCAGCGAAATCAGCCGGCAGGCCATGGTCCAGCGCCCAGAGCTGACCCCGATCGATCCACTGCTCCGCCGCCGTGAGCAGAGACGGCGAGGCACTGAGCAATTGGCTGAGCTGTTCGATCAAGAGCGGCACCAAGGCCACAGCGGCCCAGACCAGAAGCCCCAGGGTCAACAGGACCACGCTGACGATGGCCCAGGCGCGGGGGAGACCCCGTTGCACGAGCCAGCGGCAGGGCAGGTCCAACAAAAAGGCGATCAAAGCCGCGGTGAGGAACAACCCGGGGAATGGCGCGAACTGCACCAGCAAACGCTTCAGCACAAAGGCGTTCAAGCCCAGAACAGGCAGCAGAAGACCAAGCCGCAACCAGGCCGGCCAGGGCGTCATCGAGGCGATGACGCGAATCGATCAGTGCTGCTCAACGGCGGCCAGCTTGGAGGCGGAACTGACGTAATGGCACCAGAAACTGAGCCAGGCGGCAATCCCGAGGAACTTGAACCCCTCCTCAAAGATCTGCACCGTTTCATAGGAATTCGGCCACAGCCCCTGGAGGGCATCGGTCAGAACCGACAGGCCCAACAACACCACGGACACCACAAAGGTGTCGCCACCGAAGCGCCGCAGAGGGCCACGAAAGCGGAACAACAGCAACCCGGTGAAGAAGGCGTAGGTGATGTAGAGGAACGCCTCACCGAGGTAGCGGTCATGCACCAGGAACATGTCGTCGAGGCAGAGCCAGAGCGAGAAACCACCCCCACAGAAGGCGAATTGACGGTTCAGAACGGAGCCCTGGATCTGCCGGGTGGACGCCGCAAACAAGGCAATGGCCGCCGCCGCCATCCAGAGCAGGTAGCCAACGCTGGAAAGGAAGCCTTCCCCTAGAGGCGCCTTGCAGGACTGGGCCAAGTCCTTCAGCACCAGCTTGGCGCTGATGCCCTCAGCACCACTCCAGACCAGGGCAACCGCATAGACGATGGCCGCCGGCACCACCGCCCAAAGCAGCGTGGATCGCAGGGTGGAACGAACGGGAACACTCATGAAGTCATCTGGGAGAGGTAATCCGTGCTGCCCAGATCAACCAGACGCGCATCCTTGGCGACCACAGCATCGTGGAGGCTGCTGCGGTAATCCTCAAGTTTCCGGGCCAAGTCAGCATCGGCCACAGAAAGGATCTGCGCCGCCAGCAAACCGGCATTGAGGCCCCCACCGATGGCGACGGTGGCCACAGGAATCCCCCCCGGCATCTGCACGATCGAGTGGAGGGAATCAACCCCGGACAGGGCCCGGCTTTTCACCGGAACGCCGATCACAGGCAGCGTGGTGAGGGCGGCCACCATGCCGGGGAGATGGGCCGCCCCGCCGGCGCCGGCGACGATCACCCCAAACCCCTGACCCCGGGCCGCTTGAGCGAAGTTCACCATCTCCAAGGGGGTGCGATGGGCCGAGAGCACCCGAACCTCCACCTCCACCCCCAACTCGCGCAGGATGGCGGCGGCGGGTTCCATGGTGGGCAGGTCAGAGTCACTGCCCATCACAACGGCAACACGGGGGAGCACTGGCGGCACAACGCAGAGGGGCAAGACTGCCATCGTCTCCCCCCATGGCTGCAGAAGCCAGTGTTGCGTTGATGCACCGGATCACCAACGTTCGACTGCCGGGTCCCCTGCCGGGGGACGGAGACCAGCGCTACGCCATCGACCTGAACGAGCAGGGGCTGATCTGCCACATCGCGGCGATGGGCACCGAGGCGCGACAAGAGGCTCAACAAACCGATGCGGACTGGAACGGCGACTGGCTCAGCCCCCGGGGTGTGGACCTGCAGATCAACGGCGGGCTGGGGCTGGCCTTCCCGGAGCTGAGCGAGAGCGATCTGCCCCGGCTGGAGCAACTCCTCGAGCTGCTGTGGCGCGATGGGGTCGAAGCCATCGCGCCGACCCTGGTGACCTGCGGCATCGCGCCGCTGCGCCAGGCCCTGGCCGTGCTGCGGCAAGCGCGGGGCCTGCACCGACCAGGCCGTTGCCGGCTGATGGGGGCCCATCTGGAGGGCCCCTTTCTGGCCGAAGCCCGCCGCGGTGCCCATCCCCGTGAACACCTGGCCAGCCCCAGCCTGGAGGCTCTCGAGGAACGAATCGGTGGGTTCGAAACGGAGATTGCCCTGGTGACCCTGGCCCCCGAACTGGAGGGAGCCGCTGCGGTGATCGGGCGACTGCGGAAGCTGGGCATCAGCGTGGCCCTCGGCCACAGCGCTGCCACGGCCGAACAGGCCAGCACCGGTTTCGATCAGGGGGTGGCCATGCTCACCCACGCCTTCAATGCCATGCCGGGCTTGCACCACCGGGCACCGGGCCCTCTTGGGGAAGCCTGCAGGCGCGGAGGGGTGGCCCTGGGGCTGATCGCCGATGGCGTGCACGTGCACCCCACGATGGCGGTGCTGTTGCAACGGCTGGCACCGGAGCAGACGGTGCTGGTGAGCGATGCGCTGGCCCCCTACGGCCTGGCCGACGGGGAGCACCGCTGGGACGAGCGGGTGCTGCTGGTGGAGAACGGCACCTGCCGCCTCGATGACGGCACCCTGGCGGGAGTGACCCTGCCGCAACTGGAGGGGGTGAAACGGCTGGCCCGCTGGAGTGACGCCCCCAGGGCTGCGATCTGGAGCGCCACGGTGGCACCGCGGCGGGTGATCGGCGATGCAACGGGGTGCATGGATGCCCTGATGGGACGGCCACTGACGCAACTGCTGCGCTGGCAGCTGAAGGAGGGTGAGCTGCACTGGGCCTGCGCTGCTTAGGATCCCGCCGACGCAAACCCTTCCGCCATGGCCCCCGATCAGCTGCTGGAGCAGAAACAGGCCGAGAAAAAGGAAGTGAAGGGCTACTTCGAAACCACGGGTTTCGACCGCTGGAACCGCATCTACAGCGACAGCGATGACGTGAACAAGGTGCAGCGCAACATCCGCATCGGTCACCAGAAGACCGTGGATGAGGTGCTGGCCTGGATCAAGGAGAGCGGTGAACTCAGCCAGGCGAGCTTCTGCGACGCGGGCTGCGGTGTTGGCAGCCTGAGCCTGCCGCTGGCGGCGATGGGGGCCGGTTCCATCAGCGCCAGCGACATTTCCGAGGCCATGGCCCAGGAAGCCGAGCGCCGGGCCCGCGAGGCCGGCCTCGACATGGCCAAGCTGAATTTCTTCGCCAGCGACCTGGAAAGCCTGAGCGGCTCCTTCCACACGGTGTGTTGCCTGGATGTGTTCATCCACTACCCCCAGCAACCGGCCGAGGAGATGGTGAAGCACCTCTGCAGCCTCACTGAAGAGCGGCTGATCGTGAGCTTTGCTCCCTATACCCCGCTGCTGGCGCTGTTGAAGGGCATCGGCCAGCTGTTCCCCGGCCCCAGCAAAACCACCCGGGCCTACACCCTCAAGGAAGACGGCATCGTAAAAGCAGCGGAAGCCTGCGGCTTCAAGCTGGTGCGCCGAAGCCTGAACAAGGCCCCCTTCTACTTCTCGCGCCTGATCGAATTCCGCAAGGCCTGATCTCCCTCGCCTGGGGGATCCACCTGGAGGTTGATCTCCCTAAAGTGAGGGAGACCCGAAAGCCGCCAGGCATGCAGCCGATAGCCCCCATCACCGGGCGTTGCGGTGGCTGAAATCTCGCGATTCATCAGATAGAGCGGATCCCCCAGCAGCGGACTGCCCAACTGCGCCAGATGAATGCGGATCTGATGGGGTCGTCCGGTGGTGATCGTCACCTGCAGTCGATCGCCCTCGGCCGTGCGCTCCAACAACTCCAGCTCGGAGTGGGCTGAGAGGCGTTTGCGGATCGGCGCATCGTCGAACGGTTCCGGCCCCCAGATCCAGCCCAAGAGCGGATGCGGCCGTTCCACCACATCACTGCTCAGCGTCAGGCACTGCCCCAACTCCAACCCCGGCACCCACTGGCTCCAGGCCTGATACACCTTGCGGCAACCGCCGTCGGGCCGGAACTGCTTCGACCAGAGGGCACGGTTCTGCGGCGTGCGGGCACACACCTGCAAACCGGAGGTGAAGCGCCCCAGGCGGTGCACCGGCCGGGCCCCGGTGGGTTCAAGCAAGGCCGTGAGCGTGTGGCGCAGGAAGCCACCACCGGGCATCACCGGCAAACCGGAAGGCTTGTTGATCACCAACAGGTCGCCGTCGTCGTGGATCGTCTCCCATTGATCGGGGATCGCCTGCTCCAACCAGGGCGGACGCCGCCAACAGAGGGTCTCACCGCCCTGCAAGGATCGATCAATGGCCAGCAGCGCTCCGTTCCAATCCAGCTCACCGGCGGCGATCCGCTGCTGCCACAACCCAGCATCAGAGTGGCGGTAGCGATCCGCCAGCCATTCGCTCACCAAGGTGCCGGCAGCGGCCCGCGGCACCCGGTCGCAGTAGGTCCAACCGTTGTTGAACGCCGCCTCGCGCCAGCCCGCCTTCAAGTCACCAGACGGTGCTCCAGGGCATAGCGCACCAATTCCGTGCGGCTGGAGGTGCCCGTCTTGTTGAACAACCGGCTCACGTACTTCTCCACGTTGCGGATCGACGTCTCCAGCTGCCGGGCAATCTCCTTGTTCATCAATCCTTCCGCCACCAGCTGCAGCACACTCGCCTCCCGCGGCGTGAAGCTGTGCACCACCGGCTCGGTGGAGGGCAATGCTTCGGCCTGGGCCAGCAGCGAACGGATCTCCGTGATCTGCTTGGCCATCTGGCCCATATCGGTATCCGCAAAGCGCGCTGCCTCCTGCAGCAGCCGTTGCTGGCGCAGGGCCACGTTGCGCACCCGCGCCACCAGCTCATCGGGATCGAACGGCTTGGGGATGTAGTCATCCACCCCGGCCAAATAGCCCTGGGTGCGGTCCGCCGTCATGCCCTTGGCGGTGAGGAAAATCACCGGGGTGCCGCCAAGCCGTTCATCGGCGCGCAACTTCTGCAGCAGGCCATAGCCATCCAGCCGCGGCATCATCACGTCGCTGATCACCACATCGGGCAACATCTGCTGCGCCTTGGCGAAGCCTTCCTCCCCGTCCACCGCGGTGGTCACCTCAAAGCCTTCGTCTTCCAGGTAGGCCTGCACCGCCGTGCGCAGACCCGGCTCATCGTCCACCAGCAAAAGACGCGGGGCGGGCGCCGCGGCCTCTGCGGATTCAGCGGTGGGGGTGGGCGCGTCGCTCATGGCTGGAATCGCTCTGGCCGCAATGTATGGAGAGCACGCTCAACGGGCCAGTGCGGGTAACTGCTCCTGCTGTTCGGGAATCAGGGTGGAAAAGCCCAGATCCAGGGCCTTCTGGCGCAACGTGGCAGGGTCGGTTCCCGCCACCTCCGGCACGCAGGCTGCCCACCACACCAGGTGATCCTCCCGGTTCACGTCCGTGATCGGACCGCCGGGGTTGAGGGTGCGCACGTAAACCGTCGACGGCGTGCGTTTCACCCGCAAGGGCTTCTCTGGGGAGCAGTTGACGCTCTCCACATAGACGTTCAGATCCGACGCCGACTCCTCCCACAGGCTGTAGCTGCGGGTATCGGGATTGGACGAGGCTGGCTTGACCGCATAGATGCCGATCGACAGGGTGCCGACGGGGGCAGGGCGTTCGATCAGCACCTTGAGATCGGCTGGCCGCGATTGCCGCATCTGCTCCAGCACCTGCTCACGGTCGAAGCCACTGGCGGGTTGCAGACACACCAGCCCGCCCAGGCCCAGCAGAGCCATTGGCAATCGCAAACCCATGCCAGTGCCGTTCGCAATGCAGCACCATGATCGCAACATCTGCCTGCATCGTCCTGAGCGGCTCCGCTCTCGCCTTTGATTTCCAGGCCACCACCCCCTGTGCGGCTGAGGTGGTGGAGGCGATGGCGCCCTTCTGGAGTGCGGACTGGGGCAATCCCTCCAGCCGCCAGCATCGGCTCGGCCTCAGCGCCTCTGCCGCGGTGAACGTGGCGCGGCGCCAGCTGGCGGAGGCGTTGGAGGTGAAGCCGGAACGGCTGGTGTTCACCAGCGGTGCCACGGAAGCCAACAACCTGGCGCTGCTGGGCCATGCCCGCGCCCTTGGGAGCGGCCATCTGATCAGCGTGGCCACCGAACACCACGCCGTGCTCGATCCGCTCCAGCAACTGCAACGGGAAGGTTTCAGCGTCAGCCTGCTGACCCCAGGCCCCGATGGACTGATCAGCCCCGAGCAGCTGGAGGCGGCGATCACCCCCGAAACGCAGCTGGTGAGCGTGATGGCGGCCAACAACGAAATCGGCGTGCTCCAGCCGCTCGAGCAACTGGGAGCGGTTTGCCGCCGCCATGGCATCACCCTGCACAGCGACGGGGCCCAGGCCTTCGGGACGCTGCCGCTGAACCCTGATGCCCTGGGGGTTGACCTGCTCAGCCTCAGTGCCCACAAGCTCTACGGGCCCAAGGGCATCGGCGCCCTGGTGCTGCGGGAGGGCATCGCCATCGAACCGCTGCAGTGGGGGGGCGGCCAGGAAGCCGGGCTCCGGGCCGGCACCCTGCCCACCGCCTTGATCGTGGGCTTTGCCGCCGCCGCCCGCATCGCCCTGCAGGAGCAGGATCAACGCAACAGCCGCCTACAGCACCTTCGCGATCAGCTGTGGGATGGCCTGCAGCAGCGCCTCCCCGGTGTGCTGCTCAATGGGGCCCTGCAGCCTCGCCTGCCCCACAACCTCAACATCAGCCTGCCCGGGGTGAACGGCAGCCGCCTGCACCGGGCCCTTCGCCCGCAGCTGGCCTGCAGCAGCGGCTCCGCCTGCAGCAACGGCGCGCCGTCCCACGTGCTCCAGGCGATCGGCCGCTCGCGAGCAGAGGCCGAAGCCTCCTTGCGGCTCAGCCTGGGGCGCGAGACCACAACCGACGACGTGGATCAGGCCATCACAGCGATCACCGACGCCGCAGCTGCCACCGGGTTCCTCAGCGGTCGCTAAACAGGGGTCACACGCTGGGCCACACGCCATTTGGCACTGCGGCTGCGGGGGTTGGCCTCCTCCTCCTGCTCGGTGGCCACCACCGGCTTGCGGGTGATCCGCTGCAAGCGCTCATCACGCAGGAAGGCGGTCTTGACGCGGCGGTCTTCCAAGGAATGGAAGCTGATGATTCCCAGAAGCCCCTCGGGCTCGAGCCAGTCGGGGGCTTGCTGGAGAAGGCGATCGAGCACCCCCAGCTCATCGTTCACCGCAATCCGCAGGGCCTGGAAGGTGCGGGTGGCGGGATGAATCCGTCCCCGCCGCGCCTTGGGGGGATAACAACCGGCCACGGCATAGGCCAAGGCCGCGGTGCCCTCATAGGAGCCCTTGTCCTTGAGGTCCGCTTTGATCCGCCGGGCGATACGACGGGAGAGCCGCTCCTCCCCGTAGCCATAGATCAGATCCGCAAGCTCGTTCTCCTCCAGGCGATCGATCAACTCAGCCGCGGTCTCCCCCTCACCGCCGGCATTCATCCGCATGTCCAAGGGACCATCCAGGCGAAAACTGAAGCCCCGCTCCGCCACATCCAGCTGCGGGCTGCTCACCCCCAGATCCGCCAGCACCATCACGGCGGGCTCGGGCGGCACATAGTCGGCAAAGTTGGTGGCCACGATCGAGACTCGATCACCGAAGGGGGCCAGACGCTCCGCCGCCGCGGCCCGGGCCGTGGCGTCCTGGTCCAGTCCGATCAGGCGCAGGCCGGGATGCTGTTCCAGCAACAGGGCGCTATGGCCTCCGCCCCCAAGGGTGGCGTCGATCAACAGGCCATCCGGACGGGGGATCTGCCGGGCCGCATCCAGCACCGCATCGGCCAGCACGGGCACATGGCTGAAGGGGGGCACAAGCCACAGGCGAAGACTCCTTAAGATCTACTCATCGATCGGACCACCGCTCCCATGACGCAGCTGGAAACGCGCACGGAGCCCATGGTGGTGAACTTCGGGCCCCACCACCCCTCCATGCACGGGGTGTTGCGGCTTGTGGTCACCCTCGATGGTGAGGACGTGGTCGACTGCGAACCGGTGATCGGTTACCTCCATCGCGGCATGGAGAAGATCGCCGAGAACCGCACGAACGTGATGTTCGTGCCCTACGTGAGCCGCATGGACTATGCGGCGGGGATGTTCTACGAGGCGATCGTGGTGAACGCCCCGGAAAAACTGGCGA
This sequence comes from Synechococcus sp. MU1651, assembly GCF_023630635.1. Lineage (NCBI taxonomy): Bacteria > Bacillati > Cyanobacteriota > Cyanophyceae > Synechococcales > Synechococcaceae > Synechococcus > Synechococcus sp. MU1651. Next base: position 21,904 of record NZ_JAKUHJ010000008.1, on the reverse strand, counting down.
ACATCCCGGTGCCCAAGCGGGCGAGCTACATCCGGGTGCTGATGCTGGAACTCAACCGCATCGCCAACCACCTGCTCTGGCTTGGACCCTTCCTGGCAGACGTCGGGGCCCAGACTCCGTTCTTCTACATCTTCCGCGAGCGGGAGATGATCTACGACCTCTGGGAAGCCGCCACCGGCCAGCGGCTGATCAACAACAACTATTTCCGCATCGGCGGCGTTGCCGCTGACCTGCCCTGGGGATGGCTGGAGAAATGCCGTGATTTCTGTGACTGGTTCGGCCCCAAGATCGACGAATACGAAAAGCTGATCACCAACAACCCCATTTTCCGGCGCCGGATTGAAGGGTTGGGAACGATCGAAAAGGAGGACGCCATCAACTGGAGCCTCTCCGGACCGATGCTGCGCGCTTCCGGCGTGCCCTGGGATCTCCGCAAGGTGGATCACTACGAGTGCTACGACGACTTCGACTGGCAGGTGGCCTGGGAGAAGGAAGGTGACTGCTACGCCCGCTATCGCGTGCGCATTGAAGAAATGCGCCAGTCGCTCAAGATCCTGCGCCAGGCCTGCGACATGATCCCCGGCGGACCCACCGAAAACCTCGAGGCCAAGCGCCTCAATGAAGGCAAAGGCAGCGACGCCGCTGGTTTCGACTTCCAGTACGTGGCCAAGAAGGTGGCACCCACCTTCAAGATCCCCAACGGCGAGCTCTACACCCGGCTGGAATCAGGCAAGGGCGAGATCGGCGTGTTCATCCAGGGCAATAACGACGTCACCCCCTGGCGCTTCAAGATCCGCGCTGCCGACAGTAACAACCTGCAGATCCTTCCTCACATCCTCAAGGGACACAAGGTGGCCGACATCATGGCCATCCTCGGTTCCATCGACGTGATCATGGGATCGGTGGATCGCTGATCTCTGAACCGGTTTCTGCGGCGGTTGCAACGCGCGGGCTATCTGCTGCCCGCAACCGTGACAGGTGCGTTATGGCTGAAGGGCTTGCATCCAGGGATACCCGGCCTCAGCTGCCCGCTTCGCGCCCTCACCGGCGTGCCCTGCCCCACCTGCTTTCTGACCCGAGCAACAAGCGCAGCACTCACTGGTGATCTGGGCGGATCGCTGCAATGGCATCTGTTTGGCCCCATTGCCGCCCTTGGGATGGTGTTCTGGAGTGTGCTGGCGCTCCAGCAACGGCGTCTCATCCCCAGAGGTCTTCCCCTCTGGCCCCTGCCGTTGGTGGCTGGAGGGTTGATCAGCTACTGGCTGCTGCGCCTGAGCACCAACAGCTGGCCCAGCGGCTGAGCGTTCAGCGCAACAGTCCGCGCTGATAGGCGACGTTCTGAAGGAAGAAGCTGGCCATGGGAATCACCACAAAGCCCCCCAGACCGCAGGTCGCCAGGGCCAGCAGCCCCACAACGATGCCCGTCAACACCTCAAGCCCCACGAAGCTCAAGCCGTTTTCCGAGCGATACACCACCTGAAACGACTTGGAGAAGGCTTCACCGATGCCCATGTCGGTGACGAAGATGCGATTCACAAACACCGGCGTCACCAACGCCACGGCAATCCCGGGAAGGATGCAAAGCAGAAAGCCGATGGTGGTGACCAGCGAAAAGAACAGCCCCGCCAGCACATAACGCCACCAACGGCCGGTGAGCAGCTGAGCGGCCGTTGAAATCGTCACCACCTCACCGCGCTCGTAATAAAGGGCAGGAACGGCCACCAACAGCACCGACAACAGGCTGGCGAGGATGGAGAAAGGCAACTGAACCAATTGGGCGAGCACCGCTCCGAGCCCCAATGCCGCATCGCTGCTGCCGATGATCGCCGACACCGCAACGATGATCAGTTCGTACGCCAGAACAGCCAGCAGCGACAGCTCGATTGAGCCCACCCAGCTCACCAGCACCACAGGGATGTGCTGCAGAAAGGCCTGCCAGGCCTTCTGAATGGACGGAGGCTCGAAGGCAATCGGCGCGGCGATGGTTCGGGCGGGATTTCTGTCAGGGTGACAGTCGGCACCGGCTTGAACAACACATCGCCATGACCTCTGCCCCCTGGCTGGAGCTGAGCCGAACCGTGCGCTTCAGCGACACCGACGCCGCCGGCGTGATGCACTTCCAGCAGCTGCTGGGCTGGTGCCACCAGGCCTGGGAGGAAAGCCTGGAACGCTTTGGCCTGCCGGCGGGTTCAGTCTTCCCTGGCGGCCGCGGGGAGCAACCGAGCGTGGCCTTGCCGATCGTGCACTGCCATGCCGATTTCCGCGCCCCGGTGCAGGTGGGCGACAAGCTGCTGATCCACCTGGAACCGGAACGGCTCGATCCCAGCAGTTTTGCGGTGAACAGCCAAGTGCTGCTGGAGGAGCAGCTGGTGGCCCAAGGCTGCCTGCGTCATGTGGCCATCGACGCGCAAACCCGGCACCGCTGTGCCCTGCCCGATGGCGTGGACCGTTGGCTGGAAGCATCAAGCCTCGGCCGCATCCAACCGCTTTAACCACTCTCGCCAGCGCTGGCGCTGCCATTTCCCCAGCGCGGAGGGGGCCAGCTCAGGACACAACACCCAACGCCGTGGCGTTTCCGCCGCCGGCCAAGGCCGAGTGAGGGCCTCAAGCCGCTTCAGCACGGCAGCGTCAGAACTGCCCACCAGCGCCACCAACCGCTGCCCCCACTCCGGATCGTCCACACCAAGCAGCAGCACGGCGCTCACCGGGAGCGATGCCGCCTGCAGCGCCGTCATCAAGCGCTGCTCCAGCTGCTCGGGGAACACGGTTTCCCCCCCGGAGTGGATGGCTCCATCGATGCGCCCGGCAATCTGGAGACCGGGGGTCAACGCGGCCTGATCCCCGGAGCGCCACCAGCCATCGCCATCCCCGAGCGATTCCCACCGATCCGGCTGATCCGCCCGCCAACAACCCAGCGCCAACCGATCAGTGCGCACCTCAAGCGCCCCATCAGCAGCCAGCCGCAGCTCCACATCCACCAGCGGGTCCCCACACCCGGGCTCGCCGGCCAAAAAGCGGTCCGGCGGGAGCGCCGCCACCATCGCCGCCGTCTCCGTCGACCCATAACAGGGAGACAGCGGCAGCTGCAAGGCCCGCGCCTGATCCGCCAATGGAGGCGGGAGGGCAGCGCCACCGATCCAGATCAGCTGCAACTGCTGCAGGAACGCCACCCCGTCGTGATGGGCCAGCAGACGTGCCAGCTGCGTGGGCACCAACGACAGCACGGCTGGGTTCTTGCCCCAAGCGGGCAGACCCTGACAGAACGCGAGCAATTCCGTGGGGGTTTTCATCAATCCCGGCGCCAGTGGCTGATGCACCGCGCCCCAGCAGCGGGCACGCCACCAGGGCATCAGACCACTCACATGGGCCAGCGGCAGTGGATTGAGCAACAAGGTGGACGCTGAGTCCAAACCGATGCCCGTCAACCAATGGGCGGTGGCGGCGGCCGAACGGTCCAGATGCAGCGATGGTTGGGCGCAGCAACGGCTGCCGCCAGTGCTGCCACCACTGCGCACTACCACCCCCGAGCCCGAAGGCAATTGAGCGATGGGGGCCGCGTCGGCATCAGGCGAGAGGGGCACCCACTGCCCTGCCGCCAGCCCCTGCTCCAGCCGCTCGAGCTCGCTCATGCCGCCGCAGCCCAGACCTGCTCTGGATCGTTGGAGAACATCGGCCCCGCTGGCGTCCAACCGGGAGCCAGGCCCGGGGCCGCCGGCGTGGGGCCCTGGGCCTGAAGACCGGCCAGATGCTCCAGCCAGCGCCGACCGATGCCGGTTTCAAACGCCGTGCTCAGCATCCGTTGGGGCAGCCCCGCCTGCAGCTCCCGCAACAGCAGGCGGGGATCGCCCTCCAGCGCGGGCCGACGCACCTGCCAGCCGCTCCAGCTGCTGCGCAGCTCGGGGTGCTGGTGGAGGGATTCATCGAGGGCTACCGGCCCCAGCGCCGCCAACTGATCCAGGCCGGCTGGATCCTCCACCGCCAGCGGCTGCTCCAACCAGTCCAAGCGAGGGTCATCGCGCAACCGCTGCATCCAGGCCTCAGCCGTGCTGCGATCCCAGCCGCCGTTGGCATCCAGACGCAGCCGGGCCGTGGGCGGCAGCCGCTGGAGCAGCTGCTCGAGCAGCTGACGCTCAAGCTCATCCGGCGCCGTGGCCACCTTCCACTTGAAGGTGCAGCTCTCCAGGCCACCCATCGATGCCGCAGCAACCTCCAGAGCCGAAAGCATCGCCTCGCCAGCCGGCAGCAACAGCGCCGGGGCAGGGGCCTTCAGCCAGCCCTGGGGCGCAGCAGCACCCACCACACCCTGCAGCTCCGCCAAGGCCGCCCCAAGGCCAAAACCCACGGGCCCCGGTGCCTCCCGCAACACAGCCTCCAGCTGAGCCTGAGGAAGCTCGTCCGGCAGTGCGGCGAGGGCGTGCTCACAGGCCATGAACTGCTGCAGCTGCAGCGGAGCCACTTCGCCCCAGCCCACGGCCCCCTGATCGTCATCCAGCCGCAGCAACCAGCCACAACGCTCCCGCAGCTCGCCGGCTGCGGTGCGCAGCGGCTGCAGCAGGGCAAAGCAAAAGCGGCGACGCTGCAGCCGGAGCGTCATCCGCCCGTCCAGACGCGCGCCAGAGCCAGGCCCGCACTCAGCCCCAGACCATTCCAGCCCTGGAAGCGCAGGGCCAGAAACTTGCTGCCGCTGATCAGCTCCGGCCTGTCGTGGTGGCGCTGGAGCAGACGCATCAGCTGCACACCGGCAGGAAGGCCGAGAGCGCTCAACAACACCGTCGGAGGCCAGTCCCCGTGCAGCACGGGCACCCACTCCAACGCCAGCGTCAAGGCCACAAACCAGGGCACCAAGGCTGCCGCCCGGGCCGTGCCCAGACGCACCACCGGCGAGCGTTTGCCATGGGCGGCGTCCTCCTCCACCTGATGGAAGTGGGAGCAGAACAACACCAGGGTGGTCGCCAGGGCGGGGCCTGATCCCAAGATCCAGGCCGTGCCCCAAGGAATCGGAGCTGCCCCCCGGGGCTGCAGCACCACGAGGGCCGCTGCGGTGGCAAAAGGTCCAAAGGCCAGCCAGCACAGGGGCTCACCCAGACCGCGGTAGCCCAGGCGGAACGGCGGGCCCTGGTACACGTAACCCAGGCCGCAGCAGACCAACACCAGGGCCAGCACCGCCCCGCTGCTGCTCCAGGCCAACCCGGCCATCACCAGCAACCCCAGCACCAGCGCAGCGGTCGCCCCCTGGGCGACACGGTCCCGGCGGCCGGTGAGGTTCACCACGGAATGGGGCTTGCCGGTGGCATCCACCCCCGTGGCCGCATCAAAAACATCGTTGCTGAGGTTTTCCCAAAGCAACAGCAGGATGGCCGCCAGCACGAAGCCCCCCAACTGCAGCCAGCGCAGGGAGCCCGCCACCCCGAACTGCCATCCAGCCGCCAGCAGCACAGGCATCACGGCGACGGAATACATCGGCCACTTGATCGCTGCCTTCCACAAACGGCGCCGATCGGCGTAACGGGATGCGACAGCCTGCGGCTCAACCATGGACAGGACCCGTTCCCGCAGGGCGAAGACCCATACATTTGAGCAGTAACCCTGGCCGGAAACGCCGCGGATGTCGGCTGATTGTTGTTTCAGCACCCTCCTCTCCGCTGCCCAGCGGGGATGGTTGGCCTGTGACGGCGATGAAGCGCTGCTCAGCCTGGCCCTGCCGATCGAAGGGATCGACCCGCTTCTGGCCTTGCCGCAGCTGGCGGAGCAGGAAAGCCTGCAGGTGCTGTGGGACAGCGCACCGGGCCTCTGCCTGGCTGCCGCCGGGCCCTGCCAGGAACTGGAGCTGGCCGGCAGCCGTCGCTTTGAGCAGGCCCAGCGCTTCGCCGACCTCTGCCTGAGCCGGCTGCACGACACGGCAGCGGACAGCCCAGCCCATGCGCGGCCCCGGGTGCTGCTGCGCTTCCGCTTCTTTGATCAGGTGAGTGAGCGCCGCCGCAGTGAATCGGTGGTGCCATCGGTGCAGGCCGTGCTGCCCCGATGGCAACTCAGCCGTCAGGGACGCCGCGGCTGGCTGCGGCTGAATGGGGTCGTGAGCAGTGCAGCGGACTGTCGCGAGCTGGCGGAACATCTCTGGCTCAAGCATGAACAGCTGCTCAAGACGCCAGCCACGCCACCCCCCCTCAAGCCCCAGGCGCTGGTGGCGGCAACGGAACCGGAAACCTGGCGGCAGCGCTACGCCGCAGCCCTCACCCGCGGCATTGATCTGGTCAACAGCGGCGACCTGCACAAACTCGTGCTGGCGGTGCGACACCGCATTGTTCTGGCCGACACCTTCGACCCCTTGCCGCTGTTGAAGCGGCTGCGGCGGCAGCAGGCCGGCAGCTGCCGTTTTCTCTGGCAGCGTCACACCGGCGATGCCTTTTTCGGTGCATCGCCGGAACGGCTGCTCAGCCTGCGCACCGGTTGGCTGCGCAGCGATGCCCTGGCCGGCACGGCGGGGCAAGGGGATTCCGGGGCGCAGCTGCTGCGCTCCGACAAGGACCGCCGCGAACATGAATTGGTGGTGGAAACCATCACCGACCAACTACGCCGCAACGGCTTGACACCCCGGCGGCGGCGCCAGCCCCAACTGGCCCGCCACGGCAACCTCACCCACCTGCACACCCCGATCACGGCCGAAACCCAGGGTCAGCCCGTGCTGGCACTGGCTGAACAGCTGCACCCCACCCCTGCCGTTGCCGGGTTGCCGCGCCGCGACGCGATGGCCTGGTTGCGCACCCTCGAACCGTTTGAACGGGGCAGTTACGCAGCGCCGATCGGTTGGATCGACAGTGCTGGAGATGCGGAACTGCGGGTGGCGATCCGCTGCGGTCATGCCCGCGGCTGCGAGCTGGACCTCACCGCCGGAGCCGGCCTGGTGCGGGGATCCGTTGCCGAACGCGAGCTGCAGGAGGTAGGGCTGAAGTTGGCCGTGCTGGCGGACCAGCTGGAACTTCAGACGAGCGCGCGCAACCGCTCGATCGTCTGATCCGCCAGGGGCTGGTTCATCAGTCGCTCCACTTCCCGCACCCCGGTGGGGCTGGTGACGTTGATTTCGCTGAGCATGCCGCCGATCACATCGATGCCCACGAAGAACAACCCCTCCGCCCGCAGCGCCGGGGCCAGAGCAGAGCAGATCTGACGTTCCCGCTCGGTGAGTTCCGTGGCTTCCGCCTGGCCACCCACGGCCAGATTGCTGCGGAATTCTCCGGCTGAAGGACGCCGGTTGATCGCCCCCAGGGGATCGCCGTCCACCAGAAGGATGCGCTTGTCACCCTCGCTCACGGATGGCAGAAAGGCCTGGGCCATCACCGGCAGGCTTTCCTGTTCCGTCACCAGCTCCAGCAGGGCCTTCAAGCCCGGCGACTGGCCGTTGACCCGAATCACCCCCAGGCCGGCACGACCCCCCAAGGGTTTGAGCACGATCTCCTGCTGCTCCTGGGCAAACAACAGCAGTTCAGACACCCGCCCCGCCACCAGCGTGGGAGCCATCCAACGGCTGAAGCGCAAGGCCCCCAGCTTTTCGTTCCAGCTGCGCAGCGCACTGGGGCGATTGAGCACCCGCACCCCCGCTCGCTCCGCCACCTCCAGCAGATGGGTGGCGTACAGATACGCCTCATCAACCGGCGGATCCTTGCGCATCCAGATCACGTCAAACCCAGCCAGCGCCTGACGTTCAGCCACCCCAACCGTGATCCAGGGCTCCGGCGTCACCGGAAGGGCAATCGCGAGGGGTTCATCGCCCCGTGCAATCAGATCGGAGGGCGTGCAGGCCCACATCTCATCGCCGGCGCGATGGGCGGCCTGCATCAGCGCAGCAGAGGAATCCTTGGCTGGATTGATCTGCCCCAGCGGATCCAGAACAAACAGCTGGCGCATCGATCAGGCCTTCAGCAGCGCATCGAGCTCACCGGCGCGATCCAGGGCATGGAGATCGTCGCAACCACCGATGTGGCGATCGTCGATGTACACCTGCGGGACGCTGCGGCGACCATCACCCCGCGCCGCCATGGCATCCCGAGCCGGCTCATCCCCATCCACGCTGTGTTCGGTGTAGCTCACCCCTTTGCGGTCCAGAAGCCCCTTGGCGCGGACGCAGAACGGGCAGGTTTGCCAGGTGTAGATCTCAACCTTGGCCATTGCGTTGGTGATGCCGGTGGTCGGATCCTATGCAGCTACTGCGCTGATAGCGTCAGAGGCTGATCAGGACCGAGTCCTTGCTGGATCTCACCGACTTCAAACGCGATCTCTCCGAGCTCACTGACCGCCTGGGCAATGCCCAGGACTGTCTTTGACGTTCCTGCACTGAACGCCAGGCAACAGGATCTCGAACAACTCGCAGCCCAGCCCGATTTCTGGGATGACCAGCAGAACGCCCAGAACCAGATGCGGCGTCTGGATGAGGTGAAGGCCCAGCTGTCTCAGCTGGCCGGATGGCGCGGTGCGGTCGACGACGCCCAAGCCACCCTTGAGCTCTACGAACTGGAGCCCGATGAGGACCTGCTACAGGAAGCTCAGAACGGGCTGAACCAGCTGCGCCAGGGGCTGGACCGCTGGGAACTGGAGCGCCTGCTCAGCGGCGAATACGACAAAGAGGGTGCCGTTCTCAGCATCAATGCAGGCGCCGGGGGTACCGACGCCCAGGACTGGGCCCAGATGCTGCTGCGCATGTACACCCGCTGGGCGGAAGACCGCGGCATGAAGGTGACCGTGGATGAACTCTCCGAAGGGGAAGAAGCCGGGATCAAGAGCTGCACGATCGAGATCGAAGGGCGCTACGCCTACGGCTATCTGCGCAACGAAAAGGGCACCCATCGCCTGGTGCGCATCTCACCGTTCAACGCCAATGACAAGCGCCAAACCAGCTTTGCCGGCATCGAAGTGATGCCGAAGTTAGAGGAGGAAGTCGACATCGACATCCCTGAAAAGGACCTCGAAGTCACCACCTCACGCTCCGGTGGCGCCGGCGGCCAGAACGTGAACAAGGTGGAAACCGCCGTGCGGATTCTCCACATCCCCACCGGCCTGGCCGTGCGTTGCACCCAGGAACGCTCCCAGCTTCAGAACAAGGAAAAAGCAATGGCCCTGCTCAAGGCCAAGCTGCTGGTGATCGCCCAGGAACAACGGGCCGCCGAAATCGCCGACATCCGCGGCGACATCGTTGAAGCGGCCTGGGGCAACCAGATCCGCAACTACGTGTTTCACCCGTACCAAATGGTGAAAGACCTACGCACCAATGAAGAAACCAACGATGTGCAAGCGGTGATGGATGGGGCCCTCGACCCCTTCATCGATGCCTGTTTACGCCAGGGTGTCGACAGCCCCGGCGCCGACGCCGATTCCTGATCCCATGGCCAGCGAGAGCACCCCACCGCCGAGCTTCGTCAAACAGGCCATGCGCAACATGGTGCGCAAGGGCAGCAAGAGCCTGTTCCACTTCGGCCTCACCGCCCTGGGATTCCTCGGCTTCATCACCCTCGTGGCTTGGCTGGGGCGGCCGACCCTGCCGGGGTAGGCATGGAGCTCGACCTCGCACTGGATCGGGAGGGGGTGACGCTGCAACCCTCCGACAGCACCGATCTGCTTGATGAAACGGCCTGGCTCCAGCAGTTGGAGCACTGGCTCAAAGGCATCTGCGGGGATGCAAGCCTCGACTGCCCAACCCTGGTGCGATCCGCGGAGGAGCTGAGCCTGGGACTGCGCTTCACCGATGACGCCTGCATTGCCGAGTTGAACAGCGCCTGGCGCCAGAAAACAGGCCCCACGGACGTGTTGTCGTTTGCCACCCTCGACGACGCCGGCGACTGGATGGAAGGCCCCAGCATCGAACTGGGAGACATCGTGGTTTCCCTGGAGACGGCCCGCCGTCAGGCCGAGGAACAGGGGCACAGCCTCCAGCGGGAACTGCGCTGGCTGGTGAGCCATGGCCTGCTGCATCTGCTGGGCTGGGACCATCCCGATGACGCCAGCCTCGCCGCGATGCTCGCCCTGCAGGAAAGGCTTCTCGGGGACGGGTGGCCTGGACAACCCGGGTAGTCTTCGATGAGCGGGTCTGCGCCCTGCGGAGTAAGAGTTCCGTTCCGATGACCACCGAATCGCCCCGGACACCATCCGCAGACGCAGCTTCGGAGGAGGTGGCCATGGTGCCCAACGGAATGCAACGACGGGGCAGCTGGCGCATCGCCGGTGATCTGCCCTCAAGTTTTCGCTACGCCGCCCAGGGCCTCGGCTACGCCTTTCTCACGCAACGCAACTTCCGCATCCATGTGGTGACGGGGCTGGTGGTGTTTGGCCTGGCCACCTGGCTGCAACTGGATCTGATCCGCCTGGCCGTGCTGGTGCTTACGGTGGCTGCCGTTCTGGTGTTGGAGCTGCTGAACACAGCGATGGAAGCGGTGGTGGATCTGGCCATTGGCCGGCGCTATCACCCCTTAGCCCGCATCGCCAAAGACTGTGCTGCTGCCGCCGTGCTGACGGCCGCCATCAGCTCCTTGCTGATCGCTCTGTTTCTCCTGCTTCCGCCGCTCCTGCTCCGCCTGGGGCTCTGACTCCCGATTCGCAGATGCTGCTGGTCATCGACAACTACGACAGCTTCACCTTCAACCTGGTGCAGTATTTCGGTGAGCTCGCCGCTCAGCATCCGGTGGCGGCCGATCTGCAGGTGCATCGCAACGACGCCATCAGCCTCGAGCAGATCCGTGCCCTGAAGCCCGACGCGATCCTGCTCTCCCCAGGCCCTGGCGACCCGGATCAATCGGGCGTCTGCCTCGACATCCTCAAAGAGCTTTCCGCAACGGTGCCCACCCTGGGGGTGTGCCTGGGCCATCAGGCCATTGCCCAGGTGTTCGGCGGCCGGGTGGTGCGCGCCCAGCAGCAGATGCACGGGAAAACCTCCCCCGTGCTGCACAAGGGCGACGGGGTGTTCGCGGGACTGCCCCAACCGCTGACGGCCACCCGCTACCACTCCCTGATCGCCGAACGCGACACCCTGCCGGACTGCCTCGAGGTGACCGCCTGGCTTGAGGACGGCACGATCATGGGCCTGCGTCACCGGGAGCATCAGCACCTACAGGGGGTGCAGTTCCACCCCGAAAGCGTGCTCACCGATCAAGGCCACCAACTGCTGGCCAATTTCCTGCGGGAAGCTGAGGGATAACGCTGTTAGCGTCCGAAATACGTTCAACCCCGCCCATGTCCGTCCTGCGTTCCGCCGTGACCGCCGCTGCAGGCCTGGCACTCAGCCTCACGTCTCCGGCCTTAGCGGGCGGTGGGGTGTCGATCAACAGCTACGGGCAACGTGCCCTGCTGATCCAGGGGGGCGGCCAGTCGGTGCTGCTCAACCCCTACAAGCCCGTGGGCTGTGCAGCAGGCCTGCCCGAGCCTCGGCTGACGGCCGGCGTTGTTCTGGCCAACTCCGAACTCGCCGATGAAGGGGCCCGCGATGTGGCCGGCGGCCGCTTTCTGGCCCAACCTGGGTCGTACCGCATCGGCGGGCTGAGCCTTGAGGGCTTTGCCAATCCCCACGACCGCGTGGGCGGACGCCGCTTTGGCAACGCCACCCTCTGGCGCTGGCAGCAGGGGGGCCTCAGCTTTGCCCATCTCGGTGCCACCGCTGGAGAGCTCACGGCTGCCGACCGCGTGCTGCTCGGCAACCCCGATGTGCTGATCATCGGCGTGGGTGGCGGCAGCAAGATCTACACCGCCGAAGAAGCTGCGGCGGTGGTGGAGCAGTTGAACCCCAAGCGCGTCATTCCTGTGCAGTACGTCAACGGCGAGGCACCTGAAGGCTGTGATCAAGAGGGTGTGCAGCCCTTCCTCGATGCCATGGGCGGCACCGCCGTGCGCCGGGTGGGCCAGTCGCAAACCCTGCCGGGCCACCTCGACGACACCACCGTGATCACGGTGATGCAGTGATCAGCACCTGCAGCTGATTTCTGTCCCAACCCGCCAGCACAGCCAACAACAACATCACCCTGGCTTTCTGGGGATTGAGGCTCCCTGCCGGCAGCAGCCCGAGCCGTTCATCCTCGGGATGGTGGTGCACGGGCCCCGACCCGCAACGGTTGGCCCGCAGCATCAACGGCCGTGGTCCAGCCCACGCCTCCAACACACGGCATTCGCACGCCGACAACTGGCCGGCACCGGTACCGGTGAACACCAGGCCATCAACGCAGGCGTTGAGGCAAGCGCTGAGCAGGAGCGGCTCGGGCTCCACACACCCGTAGACGATCGGCACCTGGGGCCATTGCTCCGGCAAATCGAGCCCAGCAAAGGGCACCTGCCGGGATCCACTCGCCATGGGCAGATGAACGCCAACGTCATCCACCCAGCCCAAGGGCCCGCGGCCGGGACTGGCGAAGGCCCCCACCCCCTGGGAGGCCAGCTTGGTGACCAACTGGGCGGCATGGATCTGGCCATCCATCACCACCAGCACGCCCTGACCGCGAGCTTCTGGGCTTGAGGCCACCTGCACCGCCTGCAACAAATTGAGGGGGCCATCGGCACTGAGGGCCGTGGCCGGCCGCATCGCACCCACCAGCACCACCGGCCGAGGATCGTCGATCAACAGCTGCAGCAACCAGGCGGTTTCCTCCAGCGTGTTGGTGCCATGGGTGATCACCACCCCAGCCAGCTCAGGGTCTGCCGCAAAGGCAGCACGGATGCGCCCCACCAGCGCACGCCAATGGGCAAACAACAGATCAGCGCTGTCGACGTTGGCGATCTGCACCACATCGATCGCCGCCAACTCCTGCAGCTGCGGCACCGCCGCAAGCAGGGCGTCGCCCCCCAGCACGCCCGCGGTGTAGTTGTTCAGCGTTGCGCTGTTCTCAGCACAGCCGGCAATGGTGCCGCCGGTGGCCAGCAGCAGCAGGCGGTTCATTGCTCCAGGGGGAGGAACGCCTCCATGAAGCGCTGCATCTGGCTGGTGGTGCCGATGCTGACCCGGAAGCAGCCATCGATCAGGGGCTTGCCTGCCATCGAACGCACCAGAATTCCCGCCTCGCGCAACGACGCATCCACGGCATCAACGGGTCGCTGGGGCCAGATCAGCAGATAGTTGCCGCCATCGCAGTGATACCGAACCCCCGCGTCCTGCAGCGCCTGCAGGGTCCAGTCGCGAGCCCGCAGCACCTCAGCCACATAGGCATCCACATAGGACTGGTCCGCCAAGGCGGCAAAGGCCGCGGCCACGGCCACGCTGTTGACGTCGTAGGGGCCCGTGACGCGGCTAACCCGATCCACCACATCGGCATGGCCGATGGCAAAGCCAATCCGCAACCCCGCCAAACCAGCAGTTTTGGCCAAGGAGCGGAACACCAGCAGGTTCGGTGTGGCCGTGAAATCTGCGCTCGGAAGCACACTGTCTCCGGTGAAGGCTTCGTAGAGCTCATCCACCACCACCAAGGTGCCCGGGGCTGAGGCCGCCAAGGCGATCACCTGATCTGCTGGCAAGCGCGTGCCGGTGGGGTTGTTGGGGTTGCAGATCAACAGCAGCCGCGGCGCTCGAGCCGCTAACGCCTCCTGAATGGCCGCCAGCGGGAAGTCGAACGTCTCCCCTTCGTAGGGAATCGCCTCGATCGTCATGCCCTGCATGCCGGCGCAGGGGCTGTAGTAACCAAAGGTGGGCGCTGTGGTCAGCAACGTCTCACCGGCATCGCCATAGGCCTGAAACACCGCATGGATAGCGGCATCCACACCGTTGAACAGGCCCACCTGATCCGGCTTCAATCCAGGCCGGCAGCCGGTTTCCTCCAGGTTCTGCAGTAACGCCTCCCGCAGGCCGTCGTACTCCGGATAAACGGCAATCTCTTCGGTGCTGAAGTTGCGCAGGGCCTGGGCCACCAAGGGACTGGGGCCAATCGTGTTCTCGTTGAAATCCAGCCGCAGCATCTGGCGGCGGCCCTCCAACGGCGCGCTGTAGGCCTTGAGCTGCTCAACGGCGGCGCGGGCCACCGGAGCACCACCGGCTGTGAACGGTTGAGTGTTGTCGCTCACATGCGGTCCAGGGTGGCGATGCCCAGCAGTCCGAGCCCCAGTCTGAGGGTGTCGGCCGTCAAACGGCAGAGGGCGAGGCGGGATGCCAGCGCTTCAGGATCGGCCTTGAGCACAGGCACCTGGTCGTAGAAACGGTTGAACACCTGGCTGAGCTCGAACAGATAGCTGCACAAGCGGTTGGGCAGCAGCTCCTCCTCCACCTCTGCGATCACGGCATCGAACTTGAGCAGCTCCCGCACCAGGGCCCACTCCTGGGGCTCGCTGAAGTTCAGTTGGGCATTGGTCGCCGCAAGGTCGCCCCCCTTGCGGGCGATACCGGCGATGCGCACCACGGCATAGAGGAGATAAGGCGCCGTGTTGCCCTGCAGCGCCAGCATCCGATCGAAGGAGAACTGGTAATTGGTGATCCGGTTCTGGCTGAGGTCGGCGTATTTCACCGCCGCCAAACCCACGGTGCCCGCCACATGCTGGATGAACTCCTCCGACTCGCTGCGCTCCTCCTCCATCAGGCGTGAACGCAGATCGGTTTCGGCGCGCTCGACGGCTTCATCGAGCAGATCCCGCAGACGCACGGTGTCTCCCGCACGGGTCTTGAGCTTCTTGCCGTCCTCCCCCTGCACCAGGCCAAAGGGCACGTGCTCGAGGCGCGCACCGTCCGGGATCCAGCCGGCCCGTTCGGCCACCTGGAACACCCCGGCGAAATGGTTCGCCTGGCCAGCGTCGGTGACATACACAACGCGGCGGGCACCATCCCCTTCAGGAGCCGCTCCGAAGCGGTAGCGGATCGCCGCCAGATCAGTGGTGGCGTAGTTGAAGCCGCCGTCGCTCTTCTGCACGATCACAGGCAGGGGCTTGCCGTCCTTGCCCTGCACACCCTCAAGGAACACGCACTGGGCACCGTCATCGGTGACCAGCAGCTCAGCCGCCTTCAGGCCATCAATCACCGCTGGCAGGAAGGGGTTGTAGAACGACTCGCCGCGTTCGCTCAGTCGGATGTCGAGCCGGTCGTAGATCTTCTGGAACTCGCGCCGCGACTGGTCGCAGAGCAGGCCCCAGGCCTTGAGCGACACCGGATCGCCCCCCTGCAGCTTCACCACCTCGTCGCGGGAGGTGGACTGGAACGCTTCATCGTCATCGAAGCGCTTCTTGGCCTCGCGGTAGAAAGCCACGAGATCTCCAAGATCCACCGCATCGGCGGTGTCCAGGGCTTCCGGCGCCACCTGCTTGAGGTGGGTGATGAGCATGCCGAACTGGGTGCCCCAGTCGCCCACATGATTAAGGCGCAGCACCGGATGGCCGCGGAACTCGAGCACCCGCGCCAGGGAGTCGCCAATGATCGTGGAGCGCAGATGCCCCACATGCATCTCCTTAGCGATGTTGGGGCTGGAAAAATCCACCACCACCGGCGCCGGGTTCTCCACCGCCGGCACGCCGAGACGCTCGTCCCCCAGCCGTGCCGACACCTCCGCCGCCAGCCGCTCCGGGCGGATCGTGAGGTTGATGAAGCCCGGCCCGGCGATCTGCGGCTCCAGGCAGAGGTCGGTGAAGGCAGGATCAGCCTGCAGCTGCTCCACGATCGCCGTGGCGATCTGCCGAGGAGCCTGCTTCAAGGGCTTGGCCAGGGGCAGCGCGCCATTGGCCTGGAAGTCGCCGAATTCCGGCTTGCTGGCAGGGGCCAACTGGGGGTCCAGCCCCGCATCGACCTCCGGGAAGGCCCGTTGCATCGCCGCCCGCAGCTGGGCATCCAGGGACTGGGACAGGCTGAGCATGGGCAGTGCGTGGCCGGGGGAATCCGGCTCTGATCATCCCTCTTCAGGTGAAACGCATGCTCAAGTCGAGCCAGCGGCTGCGGGTGACCGGCGCGCTGGTGGAGATCAGATCAATGCCGGTGGCGGCGTAGGCCTGCAACTGCTCGGGCTGAATGCCGGAGGCCTCAAGCACCACCCCACCGGTGCTGCAGTCCCGCAGGCGCGGCACCAGCTGCGTGAGCTGCTTAGGGCTGAATTCATCCAGCAGCACCCCATTGGCGCCCGCCTGCACCGCCTCCAGCGCCTGAGCCTCCGTCTCCGCTTCCACAATCACGGCTGTGGGCCAAGAGGCCTGCTCACGCACAGCCGTGATGGCCGCTGTGATGCCCCCCGCCCAGGCGATGTGGTTCTCCTTGAGCATGGCCGCGTCATCCAGCCCCATGCGGTGGTTGATGCCGCCGCCGCAACGCACCGCGTATTTCTCCAGCAGACGAAGCCCAGGCGTGGTCTTGCGGGTGTCGGCCAGACGCACACCGGTGCCCTCAAGCTGGGCCACCAATGCAGCGGTGGCGGTGGCAATACCGGAGAGGCGCATGGCCAGGTTCAAGGCGGTGCGTTCCCCCGCCACCAAGGCCGCTGCGGGCCCCTGCAGCTCCAGCAGGCAGTCCCCGGCCTCGACGGCGTCACCGTCCTGCCGCAGCAGGCGAAGGCTCACCCCGGGATCCAGGCGCTGGAACAGGCGCTGCACCAACGGCCCACCACAGAAGCGGCCCGGCTGTTTGGCGACCCAATGGGCCTGACCCTGCTGTCCCTGCAAGGCAGCCGCCGTTAGATCACCGCGGCCGATGTCTTCCGCCAGCCAGGCCTCCAAGGCAGCGGTGAGTGCCGGGGATTGCCAGTCCAAACCGTTTCAGACGTCCGCTGAACCTATTTTCCGATGCAGAAGCGCGAAAACACCCGATCCAGCACCGCTTCGGTGAGCTCTTCTCCAGTGATCTCACCCAGTGCGCGGATTGCCTCCCGCAGATCGATCGTCCAGAAGTCCCATGGGAGCTGCTGGGCCGCCACCTCCTGGCTGCGGGCCAGAGCCTCGGCCGCCCGCGCTGCCAGATCGCGTTGGCGTTGGTTCAACGCCACCAACATGCCGTCGGTCCCTGCAGCACCACAACGCTCCAGCAGGGCCTGCACCAGGTCGGCCTCCCCCGTGCCCTCCAAGGCCGACAACTGAACATCCACCGGCTGGGGGAAGGCCCCCACAGGGAGATCCGCCTTGTTGGCCACCAGGATCCTGGGGATCTGCTCGGGGATGCGCGCCAGCAAGGCGGCATCTTCAGAGGTCCAGCCCGCATGGCCGTCGAGCACCAACAGCACCACATCCGCCGTGGCCAGTGCCTCCTCGCTGCGGGCAATCCCCAGCTGCTCCACCGCGTCATCAGTGCTGCGGATGCCGGCGGTGTCGAGCAGGGTGATCGGCACCCCTTCCAGCACGATCTCGCTCTCCAGCAGATCCCTGGTGGTGCCCGGCAGATCGGTCACGATCGCCCGCTCGCGGCGGCTGAGCCGATTGAGCAGGGAACTTTTCCCCACGTTGGGGCGACCCACCAGGGCCACGCGCAGGCCCTGGCGCAGGGCATCGCCCCGCTCGCCATCGCGCACCAGCAGCTGAAGCTCCAGCCGCACGGCCTGCAGCTGCTGCAGCAGGGCCTCGCCATCGAGGGGCGGCAGGTCCTCCTCGAAATCCACCCGAGCTTCCAGTTCGGTGAGCTGATCGAGCAGCCGTTCCCGCAGCGCCGTGATCTGGGCCTGAATGCCGCCATCGAGGCCTGCCATCGCCAACTCGGCCGCCCGGCGGCTGCGGGCCGCCACCAGCTCACTCACCGCCTCGGCACGGGTGAGATCGAGCCGGCCGTTGAGCACGGCCCGCTGGCTGAACTCGCCCGGCAGGGCCCGCCGCACTCCCGGCTGCCGCAGCACCTGTTCGAGCACCCGCTGCACGGCGATCACCCCGCCATGGCAGTGGATCTCCACCACGTCCTCACCGGTGAAGCTGCGGGGCCCGCGCATCAGCAGGAGCAGCACCTCATCAAGACGGCGGCCCTCGCCATCGATCACATGGCCATACACCACCCGGTGCGATCCCCACTCCTGTCGGCCCGGGCAGTGCACCACGCTGCGCCCCGTCGCTTCTGCAGCCGGCCCGGAGAGACGAATCACGGCGATGCCGCCCTGCCCTGGGGCCACGGCGGTGGCCACGGCCGCAATCGTGTCGGTGCTGGGCACAGCAGTCGCCGCTGGTGATCCATACCTAGGATCCGGCCGATTTCTGCTGGGTTCATGCGCCGGTTGCTGCGCCTCAGTCGCATCCGGATGCGCCGCGGGGTCCTCTGGTTGTGGAGACAGGAAGGCACCCCAGGCCAACGGGCCCGTGGCCTGGCCGCTGGCGTGTTCTGCGGCTGCTACCCCTTCTTCGGGCTGCAGATCTTCCTCAGCGTGGGTGTGGCCAGCGTGGTGCGTGGCAATCACCTGCTCGCCGCCGCAGGAACCCTGGTGAGCAATCCCCTCACCTATCTGCCCCTCTACTGGTTCAACTATCTGGTGGGCTGTCGGCTGCTGGGCCCAGGCCAAGGCGGGATCAACCTGGCGGAGCTGAATCGCAGCAGCCTGTGGGCCCAGGGGTGGGAGTTCAGCCAGCGCATCCTGTTGGGCTCCACCGTTGTGGGGATGGTGATGGCCATCGCCAGCGGCTGGATGGCCTACCGCCTGTTTCTGCAGCGTGAAGCCCGTGCCGTCGTGAGCCGAGGCAGCTAGCTCGTGCCCACCCGGGCAATCCCGATCACATCCGCCATCGAGCGGATCTGGTCCATGGTGCGGCTGAGCTGATCGGCACCCTCCAGCTCAACCCGCAGATCGATGCGGGCCGGCTTGCCCGCTGCCGTGGTGACCCGGGCATCACTGACGTTGATGGCCCCATCGGAGAGACGCAGCAGGATGTCTTTGAGGATGCCGACGCGATCGATCACTTCGATCCGCAACTGCACCGGGAAGCGCTGTTTCTCCTGTTCGGCATGGGCGGTGTTCCAGCGCACGGGGAGCCGCCGTTCCCGCGGGATTGTCTCCACGTTGGAGCAGTCCTGCCGGTGAATGGTGATGCCGTGGTTGCCGAGGGCCACCGTGCCCACGATCAACTCACCCGGCAGCGGACTGCAGCAGCCACCGAGGCGGTAGTCCAAGCCCTCCAGGCCAAGGATCGCCCCTTCGCCTCCGGAACGGTCCGGCGCCGGACCCCGCGATGGCAGCAGCGCAGCGGCCACGTCTTCGTTGCTGGGCGGGGCCTGCTGTTGTTCCGCCAGCAGACGCATCTCCTCCCGCAAACGGTTGAGCGCCTGCTGCAGCGTGACGTCTCCAAATCCCAGTGAAGCCAGAAGGTCTTCGGTGGTGGGGACATTGCAGCGCTGCGCCACCCGCTGCATCGCCTCACCGTTGAGTAGGGCATCGAAGCCATCCCGCCCCAGCTCCCGCTCCAGCAGATCCTTGCCCCGTTCAATCGTTTCGTCACGGTGGCTGCGCTTGTACCACTGGCGAATGCGATTGCGGGCCGTCGGCGTGGCGACGAAGTTCAGCCAATCGAGGCTGGGATGGGCCGTTTTGCTGGTGAGCACCTGAACGAAATCACCGTTCTGCAGCGGCGTTGCCAGCGGACACAGCCGATCGTTGATGCGAACGCCATGGCAGTGGTTGCCCACCTCGGAGTGGATGCGATAGGCGAAGTCGACGGCGGTTGCTCCCTTGCGCAAACCGAGCACATCACCCTTCGGGGTGAACACAAACACCTCCTCGTCGAAGAGGTCTTCCTTGATCGAGGAGAGGTAGTCGTTGTGGTCGTCGTTGCCGCCTTCCTGCTGCCAATCCACCAGCTGACGCAGCCAGTTGAACCGCTCCGCATCACTGCTGCTGCTGGCCGGCGAGCCACCTTCCTTGTATTTCCAGTGGGCCGCAATCCCGAATTCGGCCACATGGTGCATCTCAAGCGTGCGGATCTGCACTTCGATCGGGCGATGCCGACCGATCACCGCCGTGTGTAGGGATTGGTAGCCGTTGGGCTTCGGCAACCCGATGTAGTCCTTGAAGCGTCCAGGAATCGGGCGGAAGGTGTCGTGAACCACCGCGAGGGCGCGATAGCAGCTCTCGACATTGGGGGTGAGGATCCGCAACGCAGCCACGTCGTAGATCTCGTGGAACTCCTTCTGCTGGCGCTGCATCTTGCTCCAGATGCCAAAAAGATGTTTGGGGCGACCACTCACCTCGCAGTGCTCTAGGCCGGCCCGTTCCAACCGCTCATTCAGCAGCCCCACCGTGACGCCGAGCCGTTGCTCCCGTTCACTGCGTTTGGTGGCCACCTCCTCCTGAATCTCCCGGAAGGCCTCCGGTTCCAGCAATTTGAAGGCCAGATCCTCAAGCTCCCACTTGAAGCGACCGATGCCGAGGCGGTTGGCCAGGGGGGCATAGATCTCACGGGTTTCGCGGGCGATCCGCTGACGCTTCTCCTCCTTCAACGCACCCAGGGTGCGCATGTTGTGCAAGCGGTCGGCCAGCTTCACCAACACCACACGGATGTCGCTGGCCATGGCCAGGAACATCCGGCGCAGATTTTCCGCCTGAGCTTCCGTGCGGTCGTTGAAGTGGATGCCGCCGAGCTTGGTGACCCCCTCCACCAGTTCACGCACCTCGGAACCGAAGTGCAGCTCGATCTGATCGGGGGTGACGTCGGTGTCTTCGACCACGTCGTGGAGGAACCCTGCGGCGATCACCGGAGCGCTGGCGCCGATGTCCCGCAACAGATCAGCCACCGCCACCGGATGGACGATGTAGGGGTCCCCACTGGCGCGGAACTGGCCTTCGTGCAGCTGAAAGCCGAAATCGAAGGCCGACACCAGCAGCGCCTCGGGATCGGTGGGGCAGCTCTGGCCAATGCCGGGCGGCACATTGGCGATGCACTCCCTCAACCAGTCCGGGAGGGCGATGCCGTAATCGTCCGGATGGCGGACGGGATGACGCCTTACTTCGGGCAACGCGCAGCCCGCAGTGGCCGAACCCGTGCTGGTTCGGGGCTCTTTGGGTGTGGAGGCAGCGTTGAGCATCCGACCCATCGGGTCAATCCATGGTATTCAGTGCAGGACCCCCTGTCGCTCGCGCAGCACTGTTCATGGGCCGGCCTGTTCTGGAACTCGAACAGCTGCGATTGCGCTATCCCGGCAGCAACTCCTGGACGCTGGATGGGCTAAATCTGAGCCTCGAGCCGGGAGAGACCCTGGCCTTGGTGGGATCTTCGGGCTGCGGCAAAAGCACGGTGGCGCGGGCCGTGATGCAGCTGCTGCCCCAGGGAACGGTTTGTGAAGGACGGCTGGCCTTGACCGGCCAGGATCCACGCCAACTCCGGCGACCGCAGTTGCGGCAGCTGCGGGGTGAGGCCGTGGGTCTGGTGTTCCAGGACCCGATGACGCGGATGAATCCGCTAATGAGCGTGGGCGGCCATCTGATCGACACCCTCAGGGCCCACCGACCTCAAATCAGTGCAGGGGCTCACCAGGAAAGGGCCGGAGAACTGCTGGAGCGGGTGGGCATTGGCGCCAACCGCTTCCGTGCCTACCCCCATGAGCTCAGTGGTGGGATGCGCCAGCGCCTGGCCATTGCCTTAGCGATTGCCCTGGAACCACCACTGCTGATCGCCGACGAACCCACCACCAGCCTGGATGTGGCGGTGGCCGGGCAAGTGATGGCCGAACTCAGCGGCCTCTGCCAGGAGCTGGGCAGCGCCCTGCTGCTGATCAGCCACGACCTGGCCATGGCCGCCCGCTGGTGCGAGCGCATGGCCATGCTCGACGGCGGACGCAAGGTGGAGGACGGCCCCAGCCATCGGCTGCTCACCCAGCCGCAGTCGCCGGTGGGGCAACGGCTGGTGGCCTCCGCCCAGGCCCGGGAAGGGGGACGCTCACCGGCACGTCCCGACAACGGCAGCGTGCTGCGGGTGGAGGAGATGCGCTGCTGGCATGCCGTGGGTGGCGCACCTTGGGCACCCCTCTGGCTGAAGGCGGTGGATGGGGTGAGTTTCGAGCTCCGGGCCGGGGAAAGCCTGGGGG
>NZ_JAKUHJ010000007.1:0-76697 GCF_023630635.1 Synechococcus sp. MU1651 | reverse complement strand
AATATCTGCGCTATCGTTGGCTCCCACTATCTTATACTCATAAGATTCAGATGCTGTTCCATCTACTGATTCAAAGCTTAGTGTTGCAGTAGCAGTTTCACCCTCGGCAAGAGAATCGAATCCATTTCCATATCCATTATTTGTGATCGTAATATCTGCAGCTTCTGGATTGGATGCACCCGCATCAACATTGTTTCCAGAAGTAGTGCTGGAAACACTACCGACTACTCGATCACCAACTGTGAGATTTGCTGTTTGTGACTGCACAGCAAATTCTTGCTGGCCATAATCAACGTCAGAGACTCGTACAACACTATCTTGGGTAAGTGAACCACTATCTAAGGCAATGTCTTCACTAAAGGTTCTCTGTACAATATTGGTAATGCTCGCTTGATCATTAACACCGGTAATCGTTGTTGCAATAGAAGCATCAGCCGTAGCTCCATACTCGTCCTTGACCGTGTACGAAATCGTCTCGCTGGTTGTCTGGCCTTCAGCCAAGTAATCGAAATCATCGTTGGCAGTGAACTTGACCGTGCTTCCATCCGTTGAAGTCTCTCCCCTCTCCGATGAGGCGGAGGCAACGCTTAGAACTGCTCCATCATCAACATCAGTATCGTTCGCCAGTACATCAATGCTGATCTCCTGATTCTCACTGACACTGGCTGTGTCATTGGTTCCTACAGGTGCATCATTAATTGGGGAGACATTTAATGTAACAGATGCAGTATTACTGTCTAAAGAACCATCATTTACCTTGTAAGTGAAAGAATCAGTTCCATTAAAATCTTGATTAGGTTTATAAGAAAAAGTTAAACCATCTTGCCCTAAGGTGACTAGACCATTAGCTGGCTGAGAGAAGGAATAAGATAGAGAGTCATTATCAGCATCAACGGCATCAAAGGAAAGCCCAGTTGCAACAATATCTTCTGATATTTCAAAAGTGAGGGAATTGGCGAATGGTGCATTATTATTATCATCAGGAATATGATCAATAAATAAGGCTGGATTGACTGCAGTATCCCTTACATTAAAAGTTGCAAAACCTAGACGATAATCTCCACCTGTTGTTGAACCAACTTCCAACGTCTCCCAGCCAGATTTACCAAAGTCTCCAACTCTTTTACCAGGGCCCAAGATAGAGGCTAAGGGAGAAAAAGAATCTAAACTACCGTTAAGAGTTCCGCCACCAGAAGTCCCTGGTAAAGGCACAAAAGACGCAAATGATCCATCATTATATGGAGCATAATCGGTGCCTGCAAAGTTCCATTTTACTTCGGATGTTTGACCTTGTCTTAATGTAATATCGAGATACGCATAATCTACATTGGTGATATTTCCAAAGGAATTAGCTTCAGAAACATCAGTTCCCGATAAAAGTAGGTCTCTTCGAGCGCTACTCCAGTTATTTCCTCCAGTAGGGCTTAAAAAACCCATACTGCTCCCATCAACTGGGCTGACGCTATGGTCTCCGAAACTCCTCGAGCCAGTAGTACTTAATCCACCATTCCATCCACCAGTTCCATTTTCAAAACTAAGGGATTCGGAAAAATTAGCTTCCGCCATCGTCGAAAGGGGGCTGGATGTTCCTTCTTTCGATCAACATAGATCGAGCAAATCGATTGCGGCAACTGGGTTTTGTATAGCTATATCCAAGTATTTTTTGTATTGACCGTATGGCTTTAAAACGTCACCAACCACCACTCAGGAGACGAATCTTGATGTGTCGTCTTCGTATATACAAAATTCCGCTGGACTTTCAGCCGAAGGTCAGCTGCAAACACAGATCTGGAGGAGAAACCTTTCAATAAACACGGAGAAATACCCAGCAGGCACCAGCCAACAGTGCTAGGGGGGAGGATCGTCATATCAAAAACAGCCTAATGATAAGGATCTCATATCATTAGGCTGTTTTTGCGATGTTGCTGCGGTTGTTTGGCCGTGCCACGGGCTTTTGAAGTGATGAGTATCACTAGCCACTCGTCGATTACAGCCCTTAAACCGCAGGCGGAATCAGACCAAGGCGACTAACGCAAATCAGTGGAGTCCACCAGGCCGGTTCATCTCATGACCTCGATACTGCTAGCCAATCAGACAGCCATAAGCGTCCTAAGCCCTGCCTCTACATCCGCTTGTCTCATCAGCGCTTCACCCACCAGCACAGCTCCTGCACCAGCGGCTTGAACTCGATCCAGATCAGCCCGGCTGAACAGACCCGATTCACTCACAAGCAGTGCCCCCTGCTGCTTCAACCGGTCGTTGAAGTCGATCAGTAGCCGTTCGGTCGTGGCCAGATCCGTCTCGAAGCTGGTGAGATCACGGTTGTTGATTCCGATCAGGGGGAAGCCACCAATGCTCAGCACACGGTCCATTTCGGTGGCGTCGTGAACCTCCACCAACACGGTTAGGCCCAGAGCCGCCGCAGCCTTGTTGAGATAACGAAGATCCTGATCCGAAAGGATGGCAGCGATCAGCAGCACTGCATCAGCCCCAGCCGCCCTGGCCTGGAACAGCTGGTAAGGGCTCAGCACAAACTCCTTGCAGAGCAGAGGCAGGTCAACGACCTCACGGACCTGCACCAAGACATCAAAGCCACCCTGGAAGAAGGTTTTGTCGGTGAGCACCGAGAGGCAACTTGCACCGCCAGCGGCATAGGCCTTGGCGATCGCCACCGGGTCGAAATCCTTACGGATCACCCCTTTGCTAGGGCTCGCTTTTTTCACCTCAGCGATCACCGCAGGTTTCGTGGCGGCCGCCTGAAGCTCCCCCAGGAAATCCTTGGTGGGGGGAAGCTTGGCAATCTGCTGCTTCAGGTTGTCGAGGGGAACCTTGTCGCGGGCGGCATCGATCTCACGATCTTTTTCCCAGACAATCTTCTCGAGGATGTGACGCGGTTCCTCGTCGTCGTGGGGCACCGCATATTCGAGATGGGCCACCCGCACCTTGGGGTTGGGGGGACGACGGCGGATCTCCATGGAAGAGGGAAAAGACTGGAACGAAAAAAGTGGGACGGGATCAGGCGGCCAGCTGGGCGGCAGCTTGCTTGTAAGCGACCTCCACCACCTCGCTGAGGGTCGGGTGGGTGTGCACTTCGGTGGCCAGCTGACGCACGCTCTGGCGCCGGGCAACGGCATTGGCCACCTCCTGGATCAGGTCGGCAGCGTGAAGTCCATAGATGTGGGCGCCAAGCACTTCACCACTGGTTTTGTTGAACAGCAGCTTCATCAGGCCATCGCTGTCCAGCTCAGCCAGAGCTTTGGAATTGGCCTTGAAGTAGCTGCGAACGGAACCAAGCTGGAAGCCATCCTTCTCGGCCAAAGCTTTGGCATCCGCCTCAGTCAGGCCAACAGAGCTGATCTCGGGATGGGTGAAGGTGGCTGCCGGAATGCTGCGGTAATCGATCTCGCGCCCATGGCCAAGGATGTTGTCCACCGCAACGGTGCCTTGGGCAGCAGCCGTGTGGGCCAGCATCAGCTTGCCGGTCACGTCGCCGACGGCCCAGAGATGGGGAACAGGTTGGCCGTTCACCAGAACGCGCATGGCGTCGTCGATCGGAACGAAGCCACGATTCGTCTCCACATTGAGTGACTCGAGGTTGAGGCCCTTGCTGCTGGGAACACGCCCTGTGGCCACCAGAACGGCATCCACCTCAAGGGTCTCCACCAGTTCACGGCTGTTGAAATCAGCCAGTTCGATCTGCACGGGACAGCCCGGGGTGACCTTGCGGGCCAGCAGACCGGAACGCGCATCGATATCGCGACCATCAATCAGATGACGCCCAGCGATCTTGGCGATGTCGGGATCAAAGGTGGGCATCAGCTTGTCCATGGCCTCGATCATCGTCACCTCGCAACCGAGGGCGGTGTACACATCAGCGAATTCAAGGCCGATGTAACCGCTGCCGATGATGGCGATCCAACGGGGCAGCCATTCCAGGTTGATGGCTTCGTCGCTGGTGAACACCGTGCGGCCATCGGTTTCGATGCCTGGCGGCACAAAGGGATCAGACCCCGTGGCGATGATCACATCCTTGGCGGTCAGCACCCTGTCCACCCCGCTGGGCTCCCGCAGCCCCACCTTCTGGCTGCCCTCCAGACGGCCGTGGCCTCGGAGGATCGTCACCCCTGCCCGCTCAAGGGTTTTGGTGAGGTTGGTGCGAATGGTCTGAACCAGCTGATTGGCGTGATCAGCGATCTTCTGCCGCTCGAACCGCACAGGAGCAGCATGAATTCCGAAGCTCGCGAGGTGCTTGTCGTCCGCCAGTTCCCGCACTTTTCCACTGGCAGCCAGCAGCGCCTTGGAAGGAACACAGCCCCTGTTCACACAGGTGCCACCCATATCGCGGGATTCAACGATCGCCGTCTTCAGGCCGTGTTCGGCGGCATGTTTGGCAGCGTCGAAGCCGCCGTAGCCGGCTCCAATAACAATGACGTCGAAGTCGAAGCTGGCGTCGCTCACCCGAACTGCTGCGATGTGGCGGTCATTGTCGCTCTTCGCCGCTCCAGAAGGAGAGGAACAGCGGCAGACGCCACATTCAGGGATTCCACCCGTGCGCTGTGGGGGAGCGTGACGGCATGGGTGCAGCAGGCCTGCAGGTCCGGATGCAGACCTGCCCCCTCGGTTCCCAGCACCAGCGCCGTCGGCAGCGTCCAGTCGAGATCCCAGTAGGGAACAGGTGGGTCAGCCTTGGTCGCATCGGGCACAAGGGTGGCCACCACCTGCACACCCAAGGCCACCAGCTGCTTCAGTTCCTGCTGAAGCTGTGAAATCGCCATCGCTTCGCTCGGGCCAAAGCGTTGATGCGGCAGCTGAAGCAGAGCACCGGCAGAGGCCCGCAACACCTTCGTGCCGAGGGGATCAACACCAGCTCCCATCCAGACCGCGTTGACGTCAGCCGCCAGGGCTGTGCGCAGCAATGTGCCCAGATTTCCAGGATCCTGAATCCGATCCAGGACAAGGAGAAAATCCAGCTCTGGAGGGACAGTGGGCAGTCGATCCAGGGGGCTCAGGCAGGCAACACCATCGGGTGTGACCGTTGTGAGCGCAGCCCGCAACACCTCATCGGTGACGATCCGCCACCGCGTCTGGGAACAACTTGCAGCAAGGGCCGAATGAACTTGCAACCAGGCTTCGGTCGCGATGATTTCCTCGGGCGCGTTGCCCTGCCTGAGAACTTCCTGCAACAGGTGGGTGCCCTCAAGAAGCAACAGCCCCTCGGCCTCTCGCCCCGCACGGGTGGCCAGGGTTCGCAGCCGTTTGACCAGGGGATTGCGTCGGCTGCTGATCAGGGGAGAGGAGGAATCCAGAGAACGACTCAGAACGCTGCGTGTTTGCGCACGTTCAGGCCTTTGTGAACGCTCAGATTTTCGCCATCCAACTCAAGTCCGTTGATGGCTGCGATCTCCCCCTTGATTCCCTCCGCCGCAAGGTTTTCGATCATCTTTTTGATCACTTGATCCTCAACAGTGGTGTGATCGATGGAATCAGGAGTAAGCAGCTCAAGGAACTTGCCAACTTTGGAAGCAACAACTTCCGAAGCGTTGGAGATCTTGAGAACGATCATGATTGTCGAGAGCTGCTACCCGACAAAGCTAGTGCGGATGGGGAGACTTGAACTCCCACGATGTTGCCACCACTAGTACCTGAAACTAGCGCGTCTACCAATTCCGCCACATCCGCTGGCGTGTCGTATTCGACGGAAAGAACATAGGGCATCGCCGATCTGTGGATGCCCCGGCCCCATAAAAAACTGTCCAGTTTGAACGCCGGCCGTCTAGACGGTCTCAAAGACTGTTGCCAAAATCCGGACATAGGGGATCAGCTCATCGATAATGGCCGTTGCTGAAGCGTCTCAGGAGAGTCTCAAGCAACGCCTCAATGTCAGCGGCGGACACGCCTTGAAGGGAACGCTTCGCGTCAGCGGTGCGAAAAACTCTGCCCTGGTGCTGATGACAGCCAGCCTCCTCAGTGAGGAGAGCATTGAGCTGACCAACATTCCCTCTCTCACAGACATCGATGGCATGAGCGCCATCCTTGAAGCTCTGGGAGTTCAAGTCGACAGGCAGTCGGACTGCATTCGCCTCACCGCCGCCCAGCTCAATGGCTCGGCCCCTCCCTACGAGCTGGTCAACAGCCTTCGCGCCAGTTTTTTCAGCATTGGTCCCCTGCTCGGACGCCTGGGACACGCGCGGGTCCCTCTTCCTGGGGGATGCCGCATCGGGGCACGTCCAGTCGTCGAACACATCCGCGGCCTGAAAGCCCTCGGCGCCGTCGTCAACGTGGAGCACGGAATTGTCACGGCCTCTGTGCCCGGCAGCAAAAAACGCCTGACAGGCGCTCAGATCGTGCTCGACTGCCCCAGCGTTGGCGCTACCGAAACCATTCTGATGGCAGCGGTTCTGGCCGATGGGGTCTCCACCATCGAAAACGCTGCTCAGGAACCTGAAGTGCAGGACCTGGCCAACCTGCTCAACCGCATGGGCGCCCAGGTGAGCGGCGCTGGCGGCCCTGTGATCACCGTTCAAGGAGTGGGGCGGCTCCGTGGTTGCAGCAACTATCCGGTGATCCCGGATCGCATCGAAGCCGGAACGTTCCTGATGGCGGCCGCGATCACGCGCTCACCACTGGTGGTGGAGCCCGTCATTCCCGAACATCTCAGCGCTGTGATCCAAAAGCTTCGCGATTGCGGCTGCTCCATCGAGATCAAGGGGAGGGCCGTGACAATCACCCCCGGCGAGATCACGGCCGTGGACATCACCACCCAACCGTTTCCCGGGTTTCCAACCGATCTTCAGGCACCGTTCATGGCCCTGATGTGCACCGCGAAGGGCACCAGCGTGATCAGCGAGAAGATCTATGAAAATCGGCTGCAACATGTGGCCGAGCTGCAGCGCATGGGGGCATCGATTCGGCTCAAGGGCAGCACAGCCATCGTTGAAGGCGTGGCTCAGCTGAGCGCGGCGCCCGTCACCGGCACCGACCTCCGTGCAGCCGCTGCCATGGTGCTGGCTGGCCTCTCCGCCAAAGGAATCACCGAAGTGGCTGGTCTGAAGCACCTTGATCGGGGCTACGACGACCTCGAAGCCAAGCTCAGCGCTGCCGGCGCTGAGGTGAAGCGCAACATCCTCTGAAGAGGGGCCCTTCAATCAATACAATCCCTGTGCGGGAGCCTGGCGGAATTGGTAGACGCAGCTGACTCAAAATCAGCCGGCCACTGGTCTTGGGGGTTCAAGTCCCCCGGCTCCCATCTCTCCGCCGTCATGAACACCTACGGCCGTTTCCCTTTGGCTCTGGCCAAGGGGAAGGGCTGCTGGGTCAAGGACACCCAAGGGCGGCGCTACCTGGATGCTGTTGCTGGCATTGCCACCTGCACCCTGGGCCACAGCGACAGGGCCATGCAGCGGGCTCTGCGCAAGCAGCTGGGACGGCTCCAGCATGTGTCCAATCTCTATCGGATTCCGGAACAGGAAGAGCTGGCCAGCTGGCTGGTGCGCAACAGCTGTGCCGACAGCGTCTTCTTCTGCAATTCCGGCGCCGAAGCCAATGAGGCCGCGATCAAGCTGGCGCGCAAGCACGGCCATCAACGGCGCGGCATCGAACAGCCGGTGATCCTCACGGCAGCAGCCAGCTTCCATGGCCGCACGCTCGCGGCGGTCACCGCCACCGGTCAACCCAAGTACCACAAGGGTTTTGAGCCCATGGTGACCGGGTTTGATTATTTCCCCTACAACGATCTGAAGGCCCTTGAAGCCCTGATCAACCGCTACGAACAGTCCGGTCCCTCGATCGCGGCCGTTCTGGTTGAACCCCTGCAAGGAGAGGGTGGCGTCAACCCTGGAGACCGCACTTTCTTCTCACGCCTGCGCGAGATCTGCACGGAGCGAAACATCCTGCTGATCCTTGATGAGGTGCAGGTGGGCATGGGGCGGAGTGGCCGCCTCTGGGGTTATGAGCAACTGGGCATCACCCCTGACGCCTTCACCCTGGCCAAGGGCCTGGGCGGTGGTCATGCCATTGGTGCCCTGCTGGTGAACGCGTC
This sequence comes from Synechococcus sp. MU1651, assembly GCF_023630635.1. Taxonomy (NCBI): domain Bacteria; kingdom Bacillati; phylum Cyanobacteriota; class Cyanophyceae; order Synechococcales; family Synechococcaceae; genus Synechococcus; species Synechococcus sp. MU1651. The sequence goes on along the minus strand of NZ_JAKUHJ010000007.1, from coordinate 68,659 downwards.
AGCTGATGTGTTTGAACCCGGCGACCATGCCAGCACCTTCGGCGGCAATCCCTTTGCCTGCCGGGCGGGGTTGACGGTAGCCACCGAAATCGAACGACGAGATCTGCTGACCAACGTCACAGCCCGAGGCGAACAACTGCGCGACGGGCTCCAGGAGCTTGTGAACTGTTTCCCCGAGCACCTGCAAGGCGTGCGGGGCTGGGGCCTGCTGCAGGGCATCGTGATCCGGGAGGGCAGCAGTTGGACGGCCCCCGCGCTGGCGAGAGCCGCCATCGACCACGGTCTGCTGCTGGTAGCGGCCGGCCCCTCGGTGCTGCGCATGGTGCCCCCACTGACCATCAACAAGCGCGAGGTGCGCGAGCTGCTGCGCCGTCTTGCGGCGACCCTCTCCAGCCTCAGCTGAGTGGACGATCTGTCTGATCTGATCCCACGCTTCGACCTGCGTGGCATGGATCTGCAGTTGGATCGCATGGATGCGGCCCTGCACGAGCTCAACCATCCCTGTCGGACGATTCCCGCGATTCAGGTGCTGGGCACCAATGGGAAGGGATCCATCGTCAGCTTTCTGGAATCAGCCCTCTGTGCCGCCGGCCTCCGCTGCGGGGTCACCACCTCCCCTCACCTGGTGAGCTGGTGTGAACGCATCAGGATCCAGGGGACCCCCATTGCAATTGAAACCCTGCGCAGCCGGTTGCAGGCGCTCCAGCCGCTGAGCGAACGGCATCGGCTCACCCCGTTTGAACTGCTGGTGACCGCCGCCCTGCTGGAGTTCCACCGGCACGCCTGCGAGCTGCTGGTGCTGGAAGTGGGGCTGGGGGGACGGCTTGATGCCACCACGGCCCATCCCTGCAGGCCTGTGGTGGCCGTCGCAAGCATTGGGATGGACCACTGCGAGCACCTGGGACACAGCCTCACCGCCATCGCAACCGAAAAAGCGGCAGCGATCCCGCCTCAGGCCACCGTGATCAGTGGCGCCCAAGCCCCTGAAGTGCAGGAAGTCCTGGAAACAACCTGCCGCACTCAGCAGGCCACGCTCCACTGGGTGAAGCCGCTGAATTCAAGCTGGCAACTGGGCTTGCCCGGCGCCATTCAGCGAAGCAACGCCGCTGTGGCCCTCGGTGCCTTGCAAGCCCTCTCGGGCTTGGGCTGGTCGTTGTCTGAGGCGGTGATTCAGGAGGGCTTCGTCAAAGCCCACTGGCCCGGTCGCCTGCAAACCGTGCATTGGGGCGTCCACACGCTTCGCCTCGATGGAGCCCACAATCCACCGGCCGCAGTGCAGCTGGCCGAAGAACGCAGCCAATGGAGTGGTGCCTGCAACGGTGTTGTTTGGATCCTGGCGATTCAGGCCCATAAGGACGCTGTCGCCATGCTCCAGACGCTGCTGCAGCCCCAGGACCAGGCCTGGATCATTCCGGTGCCGAGCCACAGGAGCTGGAGCCGGTCGGCCCTCCTCCAGGCACTGCCCCAGCTCGAGCACCAGCTGCAGGAGGCCGACGGCCTCGACAGTGTGCTGCACCAGCTCAGCAGCAATGGATGGCCGACACCGATGCCGATTGTTGCCGGATCGCTGTATCTGATCGGTGACCTGTTCGCTCGCGGCGTTGTAACGGCAGAGTGAGCACAGCTTGGGCGTGAACTGTGCTGCGAATCTCCCGGTTGCTGGGCCTTCTCCTGCCCCTCCTGCTCATGGCAACGCCGGCCCTGGCCCTGGACACCTCAGCTGGAGTGGGACTGCAGGATCGTGCCCTGTTCCAGGAAAAGGTGGACTACACGCTCACCAACCAGAGCAACGGCGACTTCGAGGGGCAGAACCTGGCCAACACATCCTTCGCCGGAGCCGTGGGCCGCGGAGCGAACTTCCGGGGCGCCAACCTGCATGGCGCGATCCTCACCCAAGGGGCCTTTGCCGAAGCTGATTTCCAGGGAGCTGACCTCTCCGACGCCCTGATGGATCGCGCCGACTTCGTCGCCACCGATCTACGCAATGCCGTGCTGACGGGGATCATTGCGTCGGGCAGCAGCTTCAGCAACGCTCAGATCGAGGGGGCCGATTTCACGGATGCCCTGCTCGATCGTGATGATCAACGCCGCCTGTGCAGCGAGGCCGATGGCATCAACCCCAGCACCGGAGTTTCCACCTTCGACAGCTTGGGCTGCTGATCCTCAGGAGCGCTCCTCCCAACCTCGAAGCTTGCCGGGATTGAGCAGGCCCTCGGGATCAAAGCGCTGCTTGGCCGCCACCTGATCGGCATCGATGACGCCAAGGCCGCCGTCTTCCACGGTGATCACGTGGGGGTTGAACAACACGGCACCCGCGGCCCTGCAGTCGTCCATCAACCGGTTCAGCTGATCTGCCCCCTGCCAACGCACGAGCGGCAGAGCCGCCAGCCGAGGACAGCCCTGCTGACGCACAAGCTCGAGATGCCAGAGCAGGGCATCACCCCAGCGCTGCTTCAAGGCCGCCATCGCTGGGGCCTCCGGTTGCGGCAACAACATCTGCAGGTAGGTCCATCCCGGCTCTGAAGCCCGCACATGCAGGGTGGTGTGGTTCCAGCTCAGCTCGCGCAAGCCATTGCCCCCGGAGAGATCCTCAGGGCCGAGATCCCGCAGGATGGCGCCAGCTGACTGCGCCATCCGTTGCAGGCTGTTGAGCCCATCGGGGGCAACGAGCAACAGCAGCCGGTGTGCCGAGACGGCAGGACCACCCCAGCTGGGCATCCGGGGCAACAGCGGCTGTTCAAGCAGGCTCGCCAAATGGAGATCCAAGGCCGAGGCAGCGATCCGTTGCATCAGCTCAATCGCCTGCTCCCAGTGCTCGCAGTCCACGCTCACCTGGTGCCAGTTGACCGCTGGAGCTGTGGCCAGGCTGAGGGCCGTGATGATGCCGTTGGTGCCGTAGGCGTGATTCAAAGCCTCCGCATCCATCTCGCCGAGTTGATGGCGCCGGGCATCGGGGCGTAGCGGCACGATCTCCAACCCGAGCAGATGACCTGGATCCCGCAGGAAGCCCCAGCGCAGGGAACCGATTCCCCCAGAGCCCCCTGCCACAAAGCCGCCAATGGTGGCGCTGCGCCAGGTGCTGGGCATCAAGCGCAGCTGGCGTCCATGGCGGCGCAACTCTTGATCCAGATCGCGCATCACACAGCCCGGTTCCACGGTCACCACCCCGGTGATCGGATCAATCGAGCGGATCTGCCGCAGGGCCGTGGTGAGCATCACCACGCCACCCTGCAGAGGCACACACTGGCCGTAGTTCCCTGTCCCGGAGCCGCGCAGGGTTAAGGGAACCTGGTGCTCGGCGCAGGCCGAAGCCAGCCGTTCAACGGCATCCACCGTGCGCGGACGCGCCACCAACTCAGCACGGCAGGCCTCCAGCCGCGGCGTCAGCACGGGGGAGTACTCAAAGGCGTCACGGGAATGGCGCTGCAGCTCCCCCGGTTCATCCAACAACTCCAGTTCCGGATCAACGCTGAGGGCTTGCCGCAGGGCAATCAAGGCTTCGGCGCGACCCATGGCGTGGCGGAACACTGGTCAGGGTCTAGCGCCTGGCGACGACTGCCAGTGGCCGTCCACGAGAACCTGACGCTGCGGAGCACAACGGAACAGGTCCGACCATCCCTGGCCCTCCATGCTGATCAGATCGGCAGGAGCGCCGGCCCGCAGCACCCCATCCCATTCCAGTTGAAGAATGGCCGGCGGTGCCGTGGTGAAAGGGGCCAGGCCCAGACGCTGCCAGGGCAACAACTGAGTCAACGGAATCGACGCGGCCAGCAGGGCCAAAGGGTCGAAGTCACCTCCCGGGAACCAGGGGTCGGCCACGTTGTCACCCGCCACCGCCACAGGAACACCGGAACGTTGCAACTGACGGATCGGGGCCTGCGGACGCTGAAGGGGGGTGGCATCGTCCGCCCGTGCGAGCAACCAGGCATTGGTCAGGGGCAGGGCAATCACACTGAGCTGCGCTGCTGCCATGCGCTCTGCCAACCGCGCCAGACGTGACGCCGGCAGAAGGGAAAGACTGCTGGCATGGCTGCAGGTGACGGGAACCTGCACTGGCACGCGCTGCAGGGCCTTCAACAGCTGAACCATGCCCTGCGCCGCACCGTGATCCGCCTCATCGATGTGCAGATCGACGCCGCAGTTGTGGCGATCAGCCAGGCGCAACAACACCTCCAACTGCTCCGTGACCACGGCCGATCCACAAGGAGGTGTCAGAACACCACCAAGGCAGCCGCCACTGGCGGCCACACGACGCGCCAGAGCATCCGCTTCAGCTGAACACCAGAATTCCAAGGGCACCAGCGCCACCAGCTGCAAGTCGATGCGGCGGCGCCAGCGCTGCTGCAGGGTGAGCAAGGCATCCCAGCTGGGCTCAGCGCCAGGGCCACCACTGTCCACATGGCTGCGCATGGCCCGCAGCCCATGGGCGAATGCTCTCTCCATGGCGCGTTCTCCGCGTTGAAGCACGAAGGCCACGGTTCGGGAGCTGTGCTCCCGCAGGTTGGCCTCCAGGGCACCCCCGTAGCTGCCGCTGAGGTTGGGATGCTCCTGCCAGGTGTAGGCCTTGTCCAGATGGACATGGCAGTCGACCAAGCGCGGCAACACCATTAGAGACGGTGGCACGCGTTCGGCAGACAGGGGCTGGGGCTCCCGCAGACGCCCCTGCTCCCAGGCCAGGCGCACGGGCGTCAGCCCTTGCTTCTCAACCTCCGGCGAGGGCGTTGAAGGGGCGAAATCCAGCAGTCCCAGGGGCGCCCAGGCCTCAAGGATGCCACTCCCCGGCTTGGACTCAAGCGACGGGACGTCCATCACCGCTCAGCACCGTTGCTGGCATCGGTGCTGAGGACCACGAAACGACCGGCCACACCCAGGCTGAGCACTTCAAAACCAGGCAGGCGCAGACCGGGCAGCATCTCCTTTCTTTCCATCCGGGTGGAATACAGACTGGCCACCAAGAAGTTTCGACGGGTGGTGAACTGACCCGCCAACGCCGCCAGTGCATCCCGCTGGGAGGCAATCAGCTCAGGGCAATTGCGAATCCAGAGACGCAGCACCATCGGCAGGGTCGGCTCGTCGCACAGTTCCTTGGTGCCCAACCGGACCAGCTGATCACCGGCGTGAGCTTGATAGTCCTCCAATGACGGGTTGGACACCACCAGCGAGAGCACCCCGACCGCTGCAATCCCCCCCGCCAACATCGCCAGAGCAGACCGACCTTGCGGACGCGATGAAGGGGACACCAGGCAGGCTGCAGCTCGTGTTGGTAGATTCTCACGGACGCGGCGGGCGTCGCCAAGTGGTTAAGGCAGCGGCTTGTGGCGCCGCTATTCGGGGGTTCGAATCCCCTCGCTCGCCCTCTCAACAACTCAACAAAGCCCTGAGAAGCGGTTCTGCTCCCCAGCGGACCGGATCCGTGCAGGGCAGACACAGCATCTGGCGGATGCGCTCCACCTCGTCTCGAGCCTGAGCCTCATCAAGGCGGGCGGTGTTGAGGGCGACAGCGGCCACCTTGGCTGACTCAGCAGCCCCATCAGGCCGCGCCCAGCTCGCCAGGGATTCTGTGGTGGCCACCAAGGCCTCAAGGCTTGGAAGCGGGATCTGAGGCAGTCGATCGATGGTCTGCTGTGCTGCCCGATGCACGAGCAACAGGGCCGTCGGCTGCGTGCCCCGCAACAGGGGCAACGTGGCCGTGGAGGCCGGATGGCAGAGCGATCCCTGACCCTCCACCAGCACAAGACCCTGCTCCGGCAGAGCCGCCGCCGCGCGAAGCACCGCCGCCTCCACCGCACCGGCGGCGTAATCGACGCGCACAGCATCCAGGGCGACCCCTTCTCCGCTGATCAGAATTCCGGCCTGCCCTGTGCCCACAAAGCGCGCGGGGATCCCGGAGCGCTCGGCTGCCTCCAGGAGAGAGAGGCATGCGCTCATCTTGCCGACAGCCATATCGGTGCCAATCGCCAGAAGGCGCCGGCAGGGAAGATCTGCTGCGCGTGCCTGGCCAACGTTGAGGCCTTCCGGCTCCCGGCGCAGATCCCAGATCCAACGGTCGCGCCAGCAGGCGTCTGCCAGTTCGGGATCATCGGCCAGGCGGGTGTGGAGTCCGCTGGCGAGATGAAGGCCTGCGCGCAACGCCGCCAAGGCGTCGTGGCGAACAGGATCAGGCAGCCGCCCCCCCGAAGGAGCCAGGCCCACCACAGCAACCTCAGGCTCGTAGGGCAGAGCAGCAGACAAGTCCGCCACCACCGGCACATCACGCTCGATGCCGGTGACGCTTTGCAGAGACTGGCCCGCATGGTCGGGATCGATCACCGCGACGATCGGTCCAGCACGGTGTCGGAGCATGGCCAGACCGGTCTTGCCGGTGAGGCTGGCCAAACCACCGTGTTGGAGCAGCACCAACCGCATCTCCCGAAATCCCGACGGCGCTTGAGTCCCGCTCATCACGCTGTAGTGCCTCCTGCCTGGCGGATCCCCAATCCAGCCATCGCCGAAGGCCGCAGACGATCGTCCTGCAACTCAAGGCCAACAAAGGGGTCATCCACCAAGTTGAGATGGCTGTCGAGATCCGGCCAACGAATCAGAGGCAAGATCTGGGCCGCTGCACCGTTCAACAACGAACTGTCGGAGTAGCAACCCACCATCAGGTCCAGCCCCTTCTTCTGCGCCACTTGGGCCATTAGCAAGGCCTGACTGAGCCCCCCGGTCTTGAGCAGCTTGAGATTCACGCCATCCACCACTGGGGCCAGGCGCAGCAGATCCTCCAGATCCCAGCAACTTTCATCCGCCACCAAGGCCATCGGACAGTGCGGGTGCAGCGCCGCGAATCCCGCTGTGTCCTGCGTGGGATCCAGGTCTGGAGCCAGAGGCTGCTCCAGCAGCACCACCTGGTGTGCGGCCAGGGGCTCCAGCATTTGCCTGGCCTGATTCACGGTCCATCCGCCATTGGCATCCACCTGCAGTTCGATGGCCACACCCTGCCGCTGGGATCGATCCGTGATGGCCTGAGCCGCCGCCCCCAACAGGCTGAGGTCGTGGTCCAAGCCGTCGGGGCTGCCCAGCTTGAGCTTCACCCGCGTCGCCGGCAGCTGCGTCCACCAGCGTTCGAGACGATCCAACACGGCATCCACTGAAGCCAGTCCCAGGGTGACGCTGGTGGCCACACCCTCGGCTGGGTCCAATCCCCAGAGCCGCCACAGCGGATGGCCGAGCCGTTGCCCATGCCAGTCCCACAAGGCCAGGTCGATGGCACAACGGGCCGGGGGACTCAGGGATGCAAGCAGGGGCTCAAACCGTTGCGGACGGTGGGGATCCAGAGCTTCCAGTTGCGGCAAAAGCCCCAGCAGTTCCTGTTCCACAGCCTCAAGGGCAAAGGCTCGGTGGCCGGTCTCAAATCCCCCGGTCTCGCCGCGGCCCACCAGCCCATCACGTTCCAAGCTGAGCTCCAACCGCACCACGGCAGCTGTGGTGCCCCTGCTGATCGTGAGGGGCACGGCCTTGGTGAGCGAAAACCGTGTGAGGGCCCAGCCCATCGCCATCCGGCTGTCAATCTCCAAACTGACACAACACCGCTGTGACTCACACTGAGAAGGCTTGAGCCAGAGATTTGGTCGCCTCCGCCCCCCTCGCCACTGACGCCACCGCCAACCCCCAGCGCGGCAGCTACTGGATCACCACGTTCGGCTGCCAGATGAACAAGGCGGACTCCGAACGGATGGCGGGAATCCTGGAGGCCATGGGCTATCGGGAGGCGTCAGCCGAACTGGATGCCGATCTGGTGCTCTACAACACCTGCACCATCCGGGACAACGCCGAGCAGAAGGTTTACAGCTACCTCGGCAGACAGGCCCAGAGGAAACGCAGCAACCCCAATCTCACCCTGGTGGTGGCGGGCTGCGTTGCTCAGCAGGAGGGCGAGTCCCTGCTCCGGCGGGTACCGGAGCTGGATCTGGTGATGGGACCGCAACACGCCAATCGGCTTGAAACCCTTCTGCTGCAGGTGGACAGCGGTCAGCAGGTGGTCGCCACCGAAGACCACCACATCCTTGAAGACATCACCACGGCCCGCCGGGACAGCAGCATCTGTGGCTGGGTGAACGTGATCTACGGCTGCAACGAACGTTGCACCTACTGCGTGGTGCCCTCCGTGCGCGGCAAGGAACAATCACGGCTGCCCCAGGCGATCAAGCTGGAAATGGAGGGTCTTGCCGCCCAGGGCTACAAGGAGATCACTCTGCTCGGACAGAACATTGATGCCTACGGCCGCGATCTGCCGGGCATCACGCCGGAGGGTCGCCGCCAACACACCCTCACGGATCTGCTCCATCACGTCCACGACGTGGAGGGCATTGAACGGATCCGTTTTGCCACCAGCCATCCGCGCTACTTCACCGGGCGGCTGATCGATGCCTGTGCCGACCTGCCCAAGCTCTGCGAACACTTCCACATTCCGTTTCAGAGCGGGGACAACGACGTGTTGCAGGCCATGGCCCGGGGCTACACCGTTGAGCGCTACCGACGGATCATCGACCGCATCCGTGAGCGCATGCCCGATGCCTCCCTCAGTGCCGATGTGATCGTTGCCTTCCCTGGCGAAACCGATGCGCAGTACCGCCGCACCCTCGATCTGATCGAAGAGATCGGTTTCGATCAGGTGAACACAGCGGCCTATTCACCCCGGCCCAATACCCCTGCAGCCCATTGGGACAACCAGCTGCCGGAGGAGGTGAAGGTGGAACGCCTGCGCGAAATCAATGCCCTGGTGGAACGCTGCGCCCGCAAGGCCAATGCCCGCTACGAGGGGCGCACGGAAGAAGTGCTGGCGGAGGGCATCAACCCCAAGGACCCATCGCAGTTGATGGGGCGAACCCGCACCAATCGCCTGACCTTCTTCAGCTCCACCGGAGCGGATGGTCATGCCTACAAAGCGGGCGATCTCGTGCCGGTGCGCATCGATGCGGTGCGCTCCTTTTCACTCAGCGGCAGCCCCCTGCCCCACTGAGCACAACGCTGATACCTTTGGCGCTCCCACCGCTCAGGGGTCGCCGCATTCATGCCTTCCAGTCCCATCACGGTCGGGCTCGTCTTTGGAGGCCGCTCTGGAGAGCACGACGTGTCGATCCGATCTGCGGCGACCGTCGTCCGAGGCCTGCGCAGCGGGCAGAACCGAGAGCGATACACAGTGCAGCCGATCTACATCGACCGTGATGGTCGCTGGTGGGGAACGGATCTGTCCGAGGCAACCCTGGCCTCCGAAACCGCACCGGAGCTCAACCCACCTCTGCCCCCATCAGGATTCCAGGGGTTCCCGGAGGGATGTGATGCGGTCGACCTCTGGTACCCGGTGCTGCATGGTCCCAATGGAGAGGACGGCACCATTCAGGGGTTGTTCCAGCTGACCGGCAAACCGTTCGTTGGTGCCGGCGTGCTCGGCTCAGCCGTCAGCATGGACAAGCAGGCGATGAAATCTGCTTTCGCCAGCGCCGGGCTGTCCCTGGTGCCCTATGAGGCCCTTCACGCGTCCGAACTCGAGAACGCGGTCAGCCGATCGGCCCTCATGGATCGGATTGAACGCGAACTGAACTACCCCTGCTTTGTGAAGCCCGCCAATCTCGGCTCCTCGGTGGGCATCAGCAAGGTGCGTTCCCGCCAAGAACTGGAAGCAGGCCTCAATCAGGCTGCAGCGCTCGATCCAAGGCTGGTGGTGGAGCAGGGCGTCAACGCCCGAGAGGTGGAATGCGCCGTCCTGGGGGGACGCATGCTCGAAGCGTCGGTGATCGGTGAGGTTCGTTTTGATGCGGACTGGTACGACTACGAGACGAAATACACCGCAGGGCGCAGCACCACGTTGATTCCCGCTCCACTACCCGATGAAGTGGCTGACCGCATCCGCGCCCAGGCCCTGCAGGCCTGCGCTGCCGTGGGCGTCAACGGCATGGGTCGGGTGGATTTCTTCTACGACGACGCCAACGATCAGCTCTGGATCAACGAAATCAACACCCTGCCTGGTTTCACGGCCCAGAGCATGTTCCCAATGCTCTGGGCGGCCAGCGGCGTAACACTCGAACAGTTGGTGCACAAACTGATCCAAACCGCAGGAGAATGAACGCAGCGTCCTTCGCCTAACCCATGAGCCACGGACTGCTCTGGTTTCCTCTGCTGCTGGCCTTCGTGCTGCTGGCTTCGCTCGGATGGCTGGAACGGCGGCGCCAAAACCTGTTTCGCACCTGGGCCGAAGGCTCCGAACTCGCCAAGCTCGATGGTTGTGGTGGTGCCCGTCTGAAAGACGGAGAACTGCACTGGAGCAGCTTCGAGGCGGGAAGTTTTCAGGATCAGGGCTCGTTTGACGTCTGCAAACTCGAGCTTGTGGAGCTGATGTCGCTGGCGTCCGGCGATGCGCCCCTCACCGACGAATCCCAGGGGCGTTGTCGGCTGCGCCTAATCGGGAAAGATCTGCAGATGGATGTGCCCTTCTCTGATGCCGACCGCGCGCGCAGCTGGGGTGAGCAGCTGATGGCAAAGGCCCGATGCGACCTGTGAGCCGGGTCTCGACCAACAACAAATCCTCCCAAAGGCCGGTTTCCGCGCAGGTGGCCCGGCGCCGGGACTTGCGCCGACAGCGCCGCCAGACCCTGTTGCTTCAGCTCTGGCGCTTTGTGGCCTTGCTGCTGCTCAGTGGCGGATTCAGCTGGATCTTGCTGCGCCATGGCTGGACGCTGCGGAGCCCTGAGGCTGTCATCCTGACCGGCGGTGCCGCCCTTGAGACCAATCAGGTGATCGAGGCGGCCAAGCTGCGCTTTCCCTCACCCCTGCTGGAGGTCAGTCCGAGGGAGCTGGAACAACAGCTGGTCGGGGTCTTACCGGTTCACAGCGCTCACGTGCAGCGCCGGATGTTCCCCGCTCGCCTCGTCATCAGCCTGAAGCCGGAGATTCCCATCGCACGCGCTGAGCGTCGGGGACCCGCTGGACGGGAACGGGGTCTGCTCAACGCCGCAGGTGAATGGATTCCCCTGAGCGACGCCGTAGCAGATCCGCTCACGGAGATCATGGTGCGCGGCTGGAATGGCCCGCAACGCGGTCAGGTCGCTGCGCTGCTGCAACAACGGAATCGCTTCGCCGGGATGTTGAAAGCCATCGTGCTCGATCCCGACGGGAACATCAGTCTGATCACCACCGAGCTGGGCCGGATTGATCTCGGTGGCGAACCGGCCCTCTTAAACACCCAGATCGAAACGATCCTCCATCTGAACCGGACGTTGCCAAAGCACCTGCGCGGGGCCCATCACAGCAGCCTTGATCTCAGCAATCCGGACCGCCCGGAACTGCAACTGCCGGCGCCCCCCGCCCCCAAGCAGCCCAAAACTGAACCCTGAAACCTTCGGGTGGAAAATCTGGAGACCACAACCTCAGCTCCTGGTTTGTGATCTGTTGAAGCCGAGACAAGGCTTCAGGGACATAATGCAACGCAACCACACGGTTCTGCCTCGACGATGGAGATGGTGAGCGGCTCAGGGTCTTTCACGGCAGCTGGTATCCAGCCCAGCCAGTCCGCCCGCATCGAGGTCATCGGCGTTGGGGGTGGCGGCAGCAATGCCGTCAACCGCATGATCCTCAGCGACCTTGAGGGGGTTGGATACCGCGTTCTCAACACCGATGCCCAGGCCCTGATCCAGTCGCAGGCCCAGCAACGGCTGCAGTTGGGGCAGACCCTGACCCGCGGACTGGGTGCCGGCGGCAACCCCACCATCGGCCAGAAGGCAGCCGAAGAATCCCGCACGGATCTTCACGATGCACTGCAGGGCTCCGATCTGGTGTTCATTGCCGCTGGCATGGGCGGTGGAACGGGAACTGGTGCAGCACCAGTGGTGGCCGAAGTCGCCCGTGAGGTCGGTGCTCTCACTGTGGGCATCGTGACCAAGCCGTTCAGCTTCGAGGGCCGTCGTCGCATGCGTCAGGCCGACGAAGGCATCGCTCGGTTGGCGGAACACGTGGACACCCTGATTGTGATCCCCAACGACCGCCTGCGTGATGCCATCGGCGGAGCTCCCCTTCAGGAAGCCTTCCGGAGTGCGGACGATGTCCTGCGAATGGGCGTCAAAGGCATCAGCGACATCATCACCTGCCCGGGCCTGGTGAACGTTGACTTTGCTGACGTTCGCTCCGTGATGACCGAAGCAGGCACAGCACTGCTGGGCATCGGCATCGGTTCCGGTCGCTCAAGAGCCGTGGAAGCAGCCCAAGCCGCGATTGCAAGCCCGCTGCTGGAAACCGAGCGCATCGATGGCGCCAAGGGCTGTGTGATCAACATCAGCGGTGGTAAGGACATGACCCTGGAGGACATGACCACTGCTTCCGAGGTGATTTACGACGTTGTCGATCCCGAAGCCAACATCATCGTGGGCGCTGTGGTGGATGAGGCCCTCGAAGGGGAGATCCACGTGACGGTGATCGCTACAGGCTTCGAGAACAAGCAGCCGTACCGCAGCGAGCGCAGCCGCTCCGTGCCCGGAATGCTGAATCGTGGGGAGCCCGAAGAGAACGGCGCCCGCATTCCTGAGTTCCTGCGTCGCCGTCAGCAACAGGACAACGGCAGCCTGTGAGATCCCTGTCAGACCCCACGGTCTGACAGCTCACTTGAATGTGGTGACCCGGAACCCACGCCTGCTCTGAGCATCCCGTGTGGCTGCTCCCTTCCGGTCCTGACCAGATTTGGGCGTCAGAGCCGCATGGGCCCGAATCGGCCGAATGCTAGCAATGAGCCCCCGAGGGGTTCTGAAGCTGCATGCGTCCTTCTGATCTGACCCGCTTCAAGAAGAAGGGCCAACCCATCGCCATGCTCACCGCTTGGGACAGCCTCTCTGCAGCTCTGGCCGAGGCCGCCGGTGCAGACGTGCTGCTGATCGGTGATTCACTGGCGATGGTGGCGCTGGGCCATGCCACAACACTCCCGGTGAGCCTGGACCAGATGCTCCATCACACCCAGGCAGTCGCCCGGGGATTGACGGCCATGCCGGCCGATCAGCCCCTGCTGGTCTGTGACCTGCCCTTTCTCAGCTACCAGTGCGGCGAAGACCGCGCCGTGGCTGCCGCAGGGCGTTTGTTGAAGGAGTCCAGCGCAGCGGCGGTGAAATTGGAGGGGGCGGAACCCGAGGTTGTCGCCGTAATCGACCGTCTTGTGCGCATGGGCATTCCCGTGATGGGGCATCTGGGCCTCACCCCCCAGGCCGTGCATCGCCTGGGGTACAGGCGCCAGGCCACGGACGCCATCAGCCAGGAACGCCTGGTTGATCAGGCGCGCACCCTCGAGCAGAAGGGCTGCTTCTCCCTGGTGCTGGAACATGTTCCTGCCGAGCTGGCGTGCCGGGTGCAGCAGGCGCTGACCATCCCGGTGATCGGCATCGGGGCAGGTGACGGCTGCGACGGCCAGGTGCGCGTCACCGCAGACCTGCTGGGACTCACCGCCAAACAACCTCCCTTCAGCCCAGCGCTGGTGGATGGCCGCCACCTGTTCATCGACGCGTTGAAGGGTTGGGTCCAGCAGACCCGGAACAACACTCTTCCCACCACAGAATCACCTCAATTAGCACCTGATTGCTGAGGGCCATGCCCTCAGGGTCGGTGAGGCACCAACGGCCTGCCCGCTGCTGCAGCCATCCACGCTCAACGAACGGTTGCCAGCGACGCACAAGGGCATCGGCATCAAGACCTTGAAGGGTCACCCCTTCCCGGCGCCGCAGACCCACCAGCAATTGATCATCCAGGGGGAGTCCAGCCACGGCGACTGATTCCTCAGGAGGATGATCCAGCCATTCCGCGTAGGCGGCGCGGGTGCGGGGTCGCGCCAAACGCACCCCCCAGGGTGCTGATGTCGCTCCCATGCCAAAGCCCCACCAACCGGCACCGCTCCAGTACACCCGGTTGTGACGGGAGGCATGGCCCGGACGGGCGTGGTTGGAAATCTCGTAGCGGCTGAGTCCAGCAGCCGCCAGCCGTTGCGTGGTCCGCTCCATCAAGGCAACGGCTAGGTCGTCCTCCGGCAGCTGCAACAGGCCAAGCGTTCGTTGGCGATCAAACACCGTGCCTGGCTCCACCGAGAGGTCGTAAATCGAGAGATGGGGAGCCTGACTGGCAATGGCCTGATCCAACTGCGCATCCCACCCGACCAGGGTCTGGCCCGGGAGGTTCTGGATGAGATCGAGACTCCAGGACCGAAGCGCGCCATCGCGCCAGGCCTGAACCAGCCAGTCGATCGCCGCATGGAGGTCGCTCTGGCGATGCCGACGCCCCAGCTGCTCGAGCACCGCATCATCAAAGCTCTGCCCCCCCAGGCTGATGCGGTTCACGCCATGGGCCAAAACGGAGGCCAACTGCGCGGCATCAAAGGTGGCCGGATCCATTTCCAGGGTGATTTCCGCACCGGGTTGCAACCCGAACTTCTCCGCCAGCGCATCCAGCAATCCACCGATCTGATCCGGGCACAACAGCGATGGCGTTCCCCCGCCGACATACACCGTGGACAAGGGAGGACCCCCTGGGGCAGAGGCGATTTCCCGATGCAGCAGGCTCAGGTATTCACGGATCGAGCGACTGCCAGGCCCATCCTCGGCGCGGGCCTGATCCCCCAGGGGAACCACGGCGAAATCGCAGTAGTAACAGCGCCGGTGGCAGAAGGGAATGTGGAGGTAGGCGCTGCGGGGCGGGATGGGATAAGGCATGCTTCTGGCATCCGGATCGAGCTGCCACGACCTGAACCCATGGTGGATCCGCTCATCCTGCTTCTGTTTGTTGTTTCCGGTGCGGCTGCCGGGTGGATGGGGATTCACTTGCTGCCCGACGGCCTGGTGAGTGCAACCACCAATGCTGAACAGTTGCGTCTCCAGCTCAGCGGAGCTGGCGGTGGCATTGGCTTGATCGCAGGCCTGGTGTTCAAAAAGCTGCGGGTGCGCCTGATGCAACAGGTGCGCACCATGCCCACCGATCTGCTGGTTAGCCGGGCTGTCGGCCTGATCCTGGGGTTGCTGGTGGCCAACCTGCTGCTGCTGCCTGTTCTGCTGCTTCCGTTCTCCGGAGGAATTGTTCTGCTCAAACCCCTTCTGGCGGTGGTGAGCAATGTCTTTTTTGGAATTCTCGGAAGCAACCTGGCTGAAGTTCACGGCCGCACGCTGCTGCGCCTGTTCAATCCCGCGAGCACGGAGGCGCTGCTGGTGGCTGATGGGGTGCTGACCCCCGCCACGGCCAAGATCCTGGACACCAGCGTGATCATCGATGGCCGGATCCGCGGCATGCTCGCCTGCGGATTGCTGGAAGGGCAGGTGATCGTTGCCGAATCGGTGATCGATGAGATGCAGCAGCTGTCGGATTCCACCAACATCGAAAAGCGGGCCAAGGGCCGACGTGGCCTGAAGCTTCTGAAGGATCTGCGGGAAACCTACGGGCGGCGGTTGGTGATCAACAGCACCCGTTACGACGGCAAGGGAACGGACGACCGATTGCTGCAGTTGGCATCCGACACTGGCGGCACGCTGGTGACCGCAGACTTCAACCTGGCGCAGGTGGCCCAGGTCAAAGACCTGAAGGTGATGAACCTGAGTGAGCTGGTGATCGCGTTGCGGCCTGAAGTGCAACCCGGCGACGAGCTCAAACTCAAGATCGTGCGAGAGGGCAAGGAGGACAGCCAGGGTGTCGGCTACCTCGATGACGGAACGATGGTGGTGGTCAACGAGGCGAAATCGCTGATCGGCCAACGCAAACCTGTGGTGGTGACCGGTGCCCTGCAAACCCCAACCGGCCGCATGGTGTTTGCGCGGTTGGACGAGAACGATGCATCAACCGACACCAAGACTTCAACCAAATCGAAAAGTCAGGGAAAACCGGCCAAAACCAGCAACCGCAAGCCCGCTGACCCCGGCTAGGCTCGCCCCACCGCGATGGTGGAGATGACAACTTCGGCCCCGTACTACGGCGACAGCGCCGTGATGCGCACACCACCTCCAGACCTTCCCTCACTCCTGCTCAAGGAGCGGATCGTCTACCTGGGTTTGCCCCTGTTCTCTGACGACGACGCCAAACGTCAGATGGGCATCGATGTGACTGAGCTGATCATTGCTCAGCTGCTTTATCTGGAGTTCGACAACCCAGAGAAGCCTATTTACTTCTACATCAACTCCACTGGCACCAGCTGGTACTCGGGTGATGCGATCGGTTTCGAAACCGAAGCCTTCGCCATCTGCGACACCCTCCGCTATGTGAAGCCTCCGGTGCACACCATCTGCATCGGCCAGGCCATGGGCACCGCGGCAGTGATTCTTTCGGCAGGGACCAAAGGTCAACGGGCCGCACTGCCTCACTCCTCCATCGTTCTGCACCAGCCCCGCAGCGGCGCCCGCGGCCAGGCCACGGACATCCAGATCCGGGCCAAGGAAGTGCTGCACAACAAGCAGGCGATGCTCGAGATCCTCTCCACCAACACAGGTCGTTCTGTGGAGGAGCTGAGCAAGGACTCCGACCGGATGAGTTACCTCACCCCGCAACAAGCCGTTGAGTACGGACTGATCGACCGCGTGCTTAGCAGCCGCAAGGACCTGCCTGGCAATCCCCCCGTCTGACCGACGGCATCAGACCCAACCCTCCTGCCCTTCCTTCATCAACGTTCTGAACCATGCCGATCGGTACCCCCAGCGTTCCCTACCGCCTGCCCGGCAGCCAGATGGAGCGCTGGGTCGACATCTACACCCGTCTCGGGGTGGAGCGGATCCTCTTCCTTGGCTCTGAGGTCAATGACAGCATCGCCAACAGCCTGGTGGCCCAGATGCTCTATCTGGACTCGGAAGACAGCAGCAAGCCGATCTACCTATACATCAACTCCCCCGGCGGCTCCGTCACGGCTGGACTGGCGATCTACGACACCATCCAGTACGTCAAGAGCGAGGTGGTGACCATCTGCGTTGGCCTTGCTGCATCCATGGGTGCCTTCCTTCTCGCGGCTGGCACCAAAGGCAAGCGGGTCGCCCTGCCCCACAGCCGGATCATGATTCACCAGCCCCTTGGCGGCACCAGCCGTCGCCAGGCCAGTGACATCGAGATCGAAGCACGGGAGATCCTGCGGATGAAGGAGATGCTCAACCGCTCCCTGGCCGACATGAGTGGCCAGAGCTTCGAGAAGATCGAGAAGGACACCGACCGGGACTACTTCCTCAGCGCCGAAGAAGCCAAGGAATACGGCCTGATCGACCGCGTCATCTCCCATCCGAACGAGGCCTGAACCGAACGGGGCAGGCCGCTGCGTAAGCTCGTCCACTGCAGTGTTCCGCAAGCCCGCCCCGGATGGCCCAGCTCTTTTACGACTCCGACGCCGATCTCGGTCTGCTGAACGGCAAGACCGTGGCCATCATTGGTTATGGCTCCCAGGGTCATGCCCACGCTCTGAACCTGAAGGATTCAGGCGTGAACGTGGTGGTGGGCCTCTATGACGGCAGCCGCTCCGCCGAGAAAGCCAAGGCGGACGGCCTTGAGGTGCTGAGCGTGGCCGATGCCTCAGCCAAGGCCGACTGGATCATGGTCTTGCTGCCCGACGAATTCCAGAAGGACGTCTACGAGAAGGAAATCGCACCCCACCTGAGTGCAGGCAAGGTGCTCAGCTTCGCCCACGGCTTCAACATCCGTTTCGAGCTGATCAAGCCTCCCGCCGATGTGGATGTGGTGATGATCGCCCCGAAGGGCCCTGGCCACACCGTGCGTTGGGAGTACCAGAACGGCCAGGGCGTGCCCGCCTTGTTCGCCATCGAACAGGACGCCTCCGGCAACGCCCGCGGCATGGCGATGGCCTATGCCAAGGGAATCGGTGGCACCCGTGCCGGCATTCTGGAGACCAACTTCAAGGAAGAGACCGAAACCGACCTGTTCGGTGAGCAGGCTGTGCTGTGTGGCGGTCTGTCTGAACTCGTGAAGGCTGGTTTCGAAACCCTGGTGGAAGCGGGCTACCAGCCCGAACTGGCTTACTTCGAGTGCCTGCACGAGGTGAAGCTGATCGTGGATCTGATGGTGAAGGGAGGACTGACCTCCATGCGCGATTCGATCTCCAACACCGCGGAGTACGGCGACTACGTCAGCGGTCCCCGTCTGATCACCGCCGACACCAAGGCCGAGATGAAGCGCGTTCTGGCAGACATCCAGGACGGCACCTTCGCCAGGAACTTCGTGGCCGAATGCGAAGCCGGCAAGCCAGAGATGAAGAAGGTGCGCGACCGTGATTCCCAGCATCCGATCGAGAAAGTGGGCAAAGGCCTGCGCTCGATGTTCAGCTGGCTGAAGGACGCCTGATCCAGCGCAAGCGCTGAACAGCAGGTGGCATCAAACACCATCACTCAGCTCACCCCCCGCTCTGTTGCCCTAACGGCGCAGAGCGGGGATTTTTGTTGGTTTCTGGCCACGCCCCTCCCATGAGCTCAGAAGCGATGGGAGGCCTGCTGGTGATTGGGGCAGCACTGCTGGATCAGTTGATCGGTGACCCGCGCCGGTGGCTCCACCCCGTGGTGGTGATGGGATGGAGCATTCAGCAGTTGCGCCATTGGATCGAGCCATGGGCGGGGGACCATCCGATCAAGCTGCGGATCGGGGGAGGCCTGATCAGCCTGATCGTGGTGCTTGGCAGCGTTCTGACGGGCTGGTGCCTGGAGCGGCTGCTATGGCTTCCCTCCCCATGGGGATGGCTCAGCATTCCAGTACTGACCCTGAGCCTCGCCAGCGCCCTGGCGGCTCGCAGCCTCAAGGACAGTGTGCTCGCCGTGGTGGATGCACTGCCCTCAGCAGCGGAGGGGGATCTCGAACCAGCCCGCCGGAACTTGAGCTGGATCGTTGGACGCGACGTTCAGAGTCTGGATCGCACGGGACTGCTCAGGGCCGCAGCTGAAACAGCCTCAGAAAATGCTGTGGATGGCGTGTTCGCACCACTGTTCTGGATGGGGATCGGTTCCCTGCTGTGGATGGTCTTGCCCTCTGGCCCTGGTCCGCTGGCGCTGGCCTGGGGCTTCAAGGCCAGCAGCACGCTGGATTCCATGCTCGGGTACCGCAGCGGCAGGCTGCGCTGGTTGGGGACAGCCGGCGCTCGCCTCGATGATCTGCTCACCTGGCTGCCCTGCCGTCTGGTCATGCTGACGCTGCCCCTGGTCTGCCCACCCTGGAGACAATGGGCGCAACGGGTGCAGGCGGCAGAGCGGGATGGCTCTGCGGATCCATCCCCCAATGCAGGTCGTTCAGAAGCGATCTACGCCCACTGCATCGGCATCCAACTTGGGGGCGAGAACAGGTATGGAGAGCGCTTGGTGCAGAAACCTGTGCTTGGGACCGACCAACCAAAGGCAAACGAGCTTTCGGTCAGAGCTGTTCTGAAGGCATCAAGCCGACTGGAGATCGTCTGGCTCAGTGGTCTTGGGATCATCCAATGGACCATGAGCCGCTGAACACAAGTCAGTAAGCACCGCGATCCATCGGCAGGAGCAACACACCAAATGTGCGCAGGATGATGGCAAAGTCCAGGCCGAACGAACGACCACGGGCATAGGCCAGATCAAGCTTGACCCTTTTCTTGTAACTCAAGTTATTTCTGCCACTCACTTGCCAAAGGCCGGTCAACCCAGGGCGGACTGAGGCAACTTCATCCATGTAAGGGCCATAACGAACGAGTTCTTTCTCGACGATTGGGCGTGGACCGACCACGCTCATTTCCCCACGAAGAACATTCAAGAACTGTGGCAGCTCATCAAGACTCGAGCGGCGCAGGAAACGACCCAGGGGAGTGATTCGGGGATCACGTTTCAATTTGAAGTCGCGCTCGAACTCAGCACGCAGCGAGGAATCTGCCTCCAGAACACGCGCAAGAACGGCATCCGCATCGGCCCGCATGGTGCGGAACTTGATACATCCAAAACGCTGGTAGTTCCGGCCCACCCGACGCTGAACGTAAAACACAGGCCCCGGTGAACTGAGCTTCACCAATCCCGCCAGAAGCAGCAACAACGGAGAACCGATGCTGAGTACGGCGAGAGAAAAAACAATGTCTCCGCTGCGCTTAAAGACTCGGCCCCAACGGTTCTGATGGCGAATCAGCGTGCCGGTCGACAGATCCGATGGCGGAGCTGAAATCAGCGCAAGGTGAGGCTTGTACTTGCCACGGCGAGCTGCACGCCCTGCGGACTGAATCAAGGATGGCCGGGAGGCCGAGGTCAAAGGCTCAACTTGGGACTCACCACACTCAACGTCACAGGTGCAGCCCTGACATCTCCGTAGGGTCACTCGCTGCAACGGCACAGCCCCGCTGATGGTCGCTCCAGGCTGCTCGCAGAGCCGATTCAAAACGCGCCGCAAAGGCTTCCGGCCTGAAGCGCTCGGCCCACGCACGAATGGCCTCTGCATCCAGAGAACGCCAAATGCGTTCTTGTTCAAACCACTCCACGGCCTGCACCAACGACTCGACACTTTGTTCAGGGAACAGCACCCCAGTGGGCTCAGGAATCCCTGCAGCCGCACAGCGCACCGTGTCCAACAAACCACCCCGCCCCAACCCAATCACCGGAGCTCCGGACGCCATTGCTTCCACCGGAGCAATGCCGAAGTCCTCCAGGCCGGCGTAGACAAATGCCCGACAACGGGCCATGAGCTCTTCCACCTGCTGCTGGGACTGACGGCCGAGCAAGGTGACCGTGGGACCAGCCAGAGCTTCCAATCGCGCCTTCTCCGGACCATCACCCACCACAAGCAGGGGGAGACCCAAGCGGTTGAAAGCTTCCACCACAAGATCCACCCGCTTGTAGGGAACCAAACGGCACAGGCAGAGGTAGACGTCGTCTCGATCGGCATTCCAGCGAAAGCGCTCCACCTCCACTGGGGGATGGATCACGCTGGCCTCCTGCCCCCAGTACTTGCGGATTCGACGCGCCGTGAAACGGGAGTTGGCAATGAGGTGATCGACCCGCTGAGCACTGAGTTGGTCCCATTGCCGCAGAGCATGCAACTGCCAGCGAATCAAAGGACCCAAACCACGCCGAGCCAGCGCCGAACGCTGCAGGTAAGCGTGCATCTGGTCCCAGGCGTACCGCACGGGTGTGTGTACATAACTGATGTGCAGCTGGTCCGGAGCCGTCAGCACACCCTTGGCGACCAGATGGCTGCTGCTGATCACCAGCTCAGCTGCGCCGAGATCGATCTGTTCGATGGCAAAGGGCAGCAGCGGCAGGTACTGCTGAACATGGCTGCGCCCCCACGGCAGGCACTGAATCGGGCTGGTGAGGACGTTTCGTCCATGCAACCAACTGCCCGGCCGTCGAGATTCGGCATCGATCAGGGCCGCCATCTGCGGCTCGCAGCCGAGGCTGCGCAGCAGGGAATCAAGCTCTTGAACAACCTGCTCTGCCCCACCGACAGAACGAGGCGAGAACCACTCATGAACCAGAGCGATGCGCTGCGGGAGGTGATCCGAAGCCGAGGACATCCCTCTGGATTAAGCGAACGCTACGAAGTCTCTCAGCTCATTGCAGGAGCAGGCCAAGATCACGATGCTGGTGCTCATGTCCAGCACGAACATCACCATCAACATCCTCCTGGAGGAGGCGTTGAATGAACCGGACATCGGCACAACGAGCCGATTCCGTTGGCATGCCACAGCGGTGGGGATAGCGGCACTCTGGATTGACAGCGCTCCGCCATCAACACCGCCTTTTGAGGACGCACTCAAAGAAGGCCTCAATGTGGGGCTCGACCTAAGCCGAGAGGAACGAGAATTTCATCAAGTGGAACAGGGACTGGTGCTTTTGTTCCACTCCTGAGCAGTTCAAAATAAGCACCGAAAGAACCTGGAGAGAAACCCTGCTGTAGCGCTCGAAAAGATACGCACAGGGATTGAACTCCTCCGGCATGCAAGATTGCCTCGGGCGACGCGACAAGCGACGAAATGAGGGGGAGCAACAAGGGCCGTCGGGCTCGCCACGTGATTGTGATCGCGGGCGCATCTGGCTCCGGCAAGACGGAGCTGAAAAAACTGAGCCGGACACCTCTCGATGCATTCACCTTGAGCGTCCTCAACCATCTGGGCTGTGATCCGAATCAACGCCTGAAACGCTCCACAGTTGAACGAATGCAGCGGCTCATGGATCCAGCCAATTACAAAAAACGGAAAACTCGAAAGCTGCAACACTGCCTGCTGCTTCACATCGATCTAACGAGCATCAACCACAACAACAATTTGAAGCTGTTGCGGGAGATCTCGAAACGAACCAAACGGATCGATGTAATCACCCTTTACACCTCACCGAAAGAATGGCGACAACGCATCTTTGATCGGCTCCACACGGAGAATGAACCATCAATGAAAGCAGCGCTGATTGCTCTTTCAGCAAAAGTTAGCAACAGGATTTCTGATTTTCTATATCACAGGGAATACAGAAATTGGCTCGCAGAAGCTACAAACTACAAAATGCGAAGTTGCTGTCTGATCAATACATTCAACGAATCTTTCCTGCAGTCAATACCCAACTAACAAAAGCTCGATACAGATACTGAGCTCAGATTGTCCTAGCGGTCAGCATTGGTTGATTCAAAAACGGAGAGGGTGGGATTCGAACCCACGAGGGTGTTACCCCTACACGATTTCGAGTCGTGCGCGATCAACCGGACTCTGCCACCTCTCCACACGCCCTCAGGCGTCCCCGCAGTTTAAAGGCCGACGACCCGGGAACCCGCTCCATGCTCCAGAAGCCAGCGACGCTGTGGTTTGGAAGGTTTGAAGCCCAGCCATATTCCGGTAAAAACCTGCTGGGGAGCTGATCGCTGCTGATCCTGCAGTGTCCACAAGGCCTGAGGGCTAGGAAACAACTGCCAGCGCTGACGCCCCACCCGCATCACCAGTGCTCCAGAGCGCTGCTGCAGGCGTTGCACCGACAAGCCAGTGCTCCGCAACACCTGCCCAATGGCGATGGGAGACCGACCTTGCTGGGGAGCCTCAACGCGGTGGGCCAGCGCTTGCCAGCAGGCCAGCACGTCTGTGGCCACAGGATCCAAAAGCAGCACCCAGTCCAGACGGGCGTGGCCGTGCACAGCGGCGAGCTTCTTGGCCATCCGGCAACTGCGCGCATCGCCATGGGTGCTCACCAGAGCGGCACGCCCACGATGGCGAGCCAGCAACCAGTGACGATCAAACCGCTCCACCGTCACCAAACCATCGCCCAACTGCACGAGGCCGTGGACGAGCATGGCGGTTGCCAGGGGGATCAACGACCAGCAGCGGCGACAGGGCCCTGCCCCCAGCAACCAAGGCAGCAAGCCCAGCACCAGCAGGGCAATCACCCACATCTGGGGACGTCCGGTGAGCAGTTGAGCCCCAGGCCAGTGGCTGATCCAGCTGGCCATGGTGATCACCAGGCCCGCCAACTGATGAACAGGCCACAGCAGCAGGGGCAGCACAGCCGTAGGCCCCACGAGAACCAACAGTGCCGAGAGCATGGCCAGCAGAGTGAGCGGCGCCAGCAGCGGGGCAACAAGAAGATTCGCAACCAGGGCGTACAACGGCATGGCACCGAAATGGAGCAACTGCAGCGGCAGCGTCCAGAGCAAGGCCGCCACAGGGATGGACAACGCTGCTGCCAGGCCCTGGCAGCGATCCGGCAACCACGCTTGAACAGCCTTCTCGAGGCGAGGAGCCGTAAGGATCAGCCCAGCTGTGGCCGCCGCACTGAGTTGAAAACCAATCGATAAAGCCCAGGCCGGGCACAACAGCAACATGCCGCTGAGCGTCAACAACAACACACCGACGGGACGGCTGTGATGACCTGCCTCACGAATCAGCAAGGCCATCGCAGCCATCAGCACCGCCCGCACCACCGATGGCTGGGCTCCGGCAAGGCAGAGAAACAGCAGCAGCGCCGTGGCCGCCAGGGGAAGCCGCAGGCCAGGAGGCCAGCGGCGGGCCAGCATCAGCACACTGCCGAGCAGTACGGAGAGGTGAAAACCCGATGCCGCCAGGGCATGGGACAAGCCGGCCATGCGGAACGCCGCTCGGATGTCTTCCGGGAGCTGCACCTGGGCGCTGCCCAGCACCAGAGCAGCCAGGAAACCGCCCCGCCCCGGCCCCACGGCCTGTTGCAGCCGTTGAGCAACATCGCGCCGCAGATCAGCCAACGGCGTCCATGGACGCTGCAGCACTTCGATGCTCTCGACACGCAGCTGACTCCAACTGCCTTGGCGGGCTAGACGTTCTGCCGATCCCGGCAACAGCGGGTGTACCGCTGGCAGCGGACGCCTCAACACCCCCGTGGCCTGGACACGCCAGCCCTGGAGCAGGGGTGCAGGGCACTCAGGCAACTGCAGCTCGGTTCGCCCGTCGACCCGACGAGCATCGATCCGATACAGCTCCAACAGACCGGAACACCCCGAGGGAAAACGGCGCACATCGGCAAGCAAGCGCCCGCTGATCGCCACGGCCGCCGGTGGCGTCTGGATCAGGCGAGATGGATCGGATCGGCTCGGCGTCGGCGCCCCCCACAACACCCCTCGAAGCACAAGGAGCGCCAGGAGACAGAGGGCAATGGCATCAGCAGAACGACGTCGACGCAGAAACCATCAGGCCGCTGTCTCGAGAGTTCCCCCTTTCATGAGCGGGAAACCAAGGGCCTCCCGTTCCGCCAGCCAGGCCTCGGCCACCTTGCGGGCCAGGTTGCGGATCCGACCGATGGTGGCGGTGCGCTCCGTCACGGAAATCACGCCACGTGCCTCCAGCAGGTTGAAGGTGTGGCTGCACTTCAGAACGAAATCCAAGGCCGGTGCCGGCAGCTGCTTCTCGATCAGATCTGCCGCTTCCGCTTCATAGATGGCGAACAACTGCTTGAGCCGCTCGGGATTGGAGGCCTCAAAGTTGAAGTGGCACTGCCCCTTTTCAAACGGCAGCCAGATCTCGCCATAACTGCGCTCGCTATTCCAGCTGAGGTCCCAGATGCTTTCCACGTCTTGGAGATACATCGCCAGCCGCTCGAGCCCGTAGGTGATCTCAATCGAAACGGGCTTGCAATCGATGCCGCCGCATTGCTGGAAATAGGTGAACTGGGTCACCTCCATGCCGTCGAGCCACACTTCCCAGCCCACGCCCCAGGCGCCGAGGGTTGGGGACTCCCAGTTGTCTTCGACGAAACGGATGTCGTGGTCAGCGGCCTTGATGCCCAACGCCTCCAATGACGCCAGGTAGGTCTCCTGGATGCCATCTGGGGATGGCTTGATCAGCACCTGGTACTGAAAATAGTGCTGGGCCCGGTTGGGGTTGTCGCCATAACGGCCATCGGTGGGGCGACGGCAGGGTTCGGGATAGGCCACGGCCCAGGGCTCCGGGCCAATGGCCCGGAGCACCGTGTGGGGGCTCATGGTGCCGGCACCCTTTTCGGTGTCGTAGGGCTGCAGCAACAGACATCCCTGGTCTGCCCAGAACCGGTTGAGCGTGCTGATGATGTCCTGAAAATGCACTGGGCCGGGGCGTCCTGGGTTCCGATTCTGCCCAGTGGCCGGTCAGCCCTCCAAAGCCAGGCAACGGTGCAGGTGCGCGATGGCGTGATGGCGATGCGGATTGTTGCCGCTGGGACCAATCATTCCGAGCCAGAAACTGCCATCCCCCTGAAAGACCAGGACTGGCTTTGCACCGCCCTTGCCATGGCAATCCAGCAAGGACATGCAGAGCTTTTCAGCCACCTCCGGTCCTTTGGGGCGCTGGCGCAGGCGACGCAACAGTGGATCCACCTGCGAGAAGGAGACGAAACAGGTGCGGTCGGAGTCGGTGATCAGGATCAGGCCATCCAGCCACTGCACTTCCTGAAGCAGCTCTTCAATGCGGGGCAGCAGCTTCGGCAGCGGAAACGCCAAACCGGAACCTCCCCTTAACGTTCTCTTCAGCTTTCCTACGTCAGCAGCGGGGCGTGTCGCAAGCGACGCAGGCGAAGATTCATGCCCTAAGGATCAAAACGCCCATCTGCCCGGCCACGAGCGAGCGGTGGTTCGCTTCGGCAAATCCCGCCTGCCGTGCCAGCCGCTCCTGTTCAGGCCCCGCAGGAAAGCGCTTAAGGCTTTTCTCCAGGTAGGCGTATTCCTCCCGTAAGCCCACAGAGGCGGCAGCGGGCACCACCAGGCGACGCAGATAGAAGCGCTGAAAGGCAGCCGCCGCGCCGCTTTGGGGCAGACGATTGAAATCCAGCACCCCGGCACGCCCGCCGGGCTTCAACAGCCGGCGAAGTTCCTTTAGCCCCTGAAGGGGGTCCGCCAGATTGCGCAATCCGTAGGCCATCACCGCACCATCCACGCAGGCAGTGGGCAAGCCGGTTTGCAGAGCATCCCCCTGCTGGAAGGTCACCGGCAACCAGGGCTGCTGGCGCTGGCGCTGGCGGGCGCGCTCCAGAGGAGCAGCGGCGGCATCGAGACCAGTAACAGCACCAGCGGGGCGAACACATCGCCCCAGTTCCAAGGCCAGGTCCCCCGTTCCGCAGCACAGATCCAGCCAATGCTCGCCAGCCATCGGCTTGAGGGCGCGCACTAATTGACGTTTCCACTGGCGATGCAACCCGAAACTGAGCACATCGTTGAGGCGGTCGTAGCGGGGAGCGACAGCGTCAAACAGCTGTTCCACCGCCGCGGGATCACCAGGCTTCATGGACGGATCGTCAGGCCACGGGAAAGCAGATCTTGCTTGATCTGTTCCACGGTGAGAACTCCGTCATGCAGCAACGAGGCCAGCAAAGCTGCGGAAGCATGGCCTCCCTCGGGGCCCACGTCCAACGCCTCAGCGATGTGATCCAGGCAACCCGCACCACCGGAGGCGATCACCGGGATGGGGACCGCATCGGCCACGGCCCTGGTCAGGGCGAGGTCGTAACCAGCCTGGGTGCCATCACCATCCATCGAGGTGAGCAGGATCTCTCCAGCCCCGAGGCCAGCCACCCGCTGGGCCCACTCCACAACATCGAGGCCCGTGTTCTCGCGGCCTCCCTTCACGTACACATCCCAGCCGCCGGCATCGCGACGACGGGCATCAATGGCCACGACGATGCACTGGCAACCGAACTGATCGGCCCCCTCTCGCACCAGCTCAGGCCGCCGCACCGCCGAAGAGTTGAGGCTCACCTTGTCGGCACCGGCCCGCAACAACTCGGTAATTCCCTCAACGGTGCTGATGCCGCCGCCAACCGTGAAAGGAATCGTGACCGATTCAGCTGTGCGACGCACCATGTCGATCAGGGTGCCGCGCCCCTCATGGCTGGCTGCGATGTCGAGGAAAACGAGTTCATCCGCCCCTGCCCGGCTGTAACGGCAAGCCAGCTCCACTGGATCGCCGGCATCGCGCAGGCCAACGAAATTGACACCTTTCACCACCCGTCCTCGGGCGACATCCAGGCAGGGAATCAGACGCAGAGCAACCATCGATTCGGCGCAAAAGCGACTGTTAAGGTTGCGCCACTCTCCAAGCCTCGCAGGCCATGTCCCAGGCTGACGCCATCTCGATCGGCTCCAAGGTTCGCGTGACCCGCGTGCGTGATCGCATTCCCCAGGCCATGGTTGACCTTCTCAAGAAGGACGCCAACGGCACGGTGAAGGATTTCCGCACCGTCGACGGCAAAGGAATCGGTGTGGTTGTTGAGCTCAGCGATGGCTCCACCAGCTGGTTCTTCGAAGACGAAATTGCCGCAGCCTGAGGACTGTCTCTGTGAGCGACGCGCGTCAGCTGCTTGGGATGAAGGGTGCCTCGGGCACCACCAACATCTGGAAGCTGCGGCTGCAGCTGATGAAACCGGTCACCTGGATCCCCCTGATCTGGGGGGTGATCTGTGGTGCCGCAGCCAGCGGCAACTACGAGTGGCGTGTGGACCACGTGCTCGCAGCCTTCGCCTGCATGTTGATGAGCGGCCCCTTGCTGGCGGGCTTTACTCAGACCATCAACGACTACTACGACCGCGAGATTGACGCGATCAACGAGCCGTATCGGCCGATCCCATCAGGCGCAATTCCCCTGGGCCAGGTGAAGCTGCAGATCTGGGTGCTGCTGATCGCCGGTTTGGGCGTGTCCTACGGACTCGACCGCTGGGCCGGCCACACCACCCCCGTGGTGTTTCTGCTGGCGTTGGGTGGCTCGTTTGTGAGCTACATCTATTCAGCACCTCCGCTGAAGCTGAAGCAGAACGGTTGGCTGGGGAACTACGCCCTCGGCGCCAGCTACATCGCCCTGCCCTGGTGGGCCGGCCAGGCCCTGTTTGGGCAGTTGACCTGGGGCACTGCACTGCTCACCCTGGCCTACAGCCTTGCGGGTCTTGGCATTGCTGTCGTCAACGACTTCAAGAGCGTTGAGGGCGACCGTGAACTCGGGCTTCAGTCGTTGCCGGTGGTGTTCGGCATCAAACGCGCCAGTTGGATCAGCGCCGCGATGATCGATGTGTTTCAGCTGGCGATGGTTGCCGTCTTGATCGGGATCGGCCAGCATTTCGCAGCGGTTCTGCTGGTTCTCTTGATCGTTCCCCAGATCACTTTCCAGGACATCTGGCTGCTGAGAGACCCCGTGGCCTTTGACGTGAAATATCAGGCCAGTGCCCAGCCCTTTCTGGTGCTCGGCATGTTGGTGACCGCTCTGGCCGTGGGCCATAGCCCCTTGACCCAGGTGATGTGAACCGTTCCCGCCTGCACTGGGCACTGATCGCTGGCACAGCAGCTGCAGTGGGCGTGGGCGCTGCTCTAAGCATGCGCGCCCTGACGGAACTGGTGGATGCCACCCTCCCGGATGCCCGGGGGATTGCCAGTTTCAATCGGCCGGGAACGATCACCCTGCTCTCCACCAACGGCAAGGTGATCCAGAAGCTGGGGCCAGCGACGCGGGAGAAGGTGAAACCCGGTGCGATGCCGCCAACGGTGGCTGAGGCTTTCATCGCCGCCGAAGACCGTCGTTTCTATCAGCACGACGGTGTGGATGGCTGGGGCATCGCCAGGGCCATCGTCACCAATGTCCGCCAAGGCGCTGTTCGGGAAGGGGCAAGCACCATCACCCAGCAGCTGGCTCGAACCGTCTTTTTGAGCCAAGACCGCACGATCACCCGCAAACTCAAGGAAGCGGCTCTGGCCATGAAGCTGGAGCGCCAGCTGAGCAAGCAGCAGATCCTCGAGCAGTACCTCAACTACGTCTACCTGGGCTCCGGCGCCTATGGCGTTGCCGATGCGGCCTGGATCTACTTCTCCAAAACCCCGGAGCAGCTCACGGTTCCTGAAGCAGCCATGATCGCTGGGCTGCCCCCGGCGCCATCGTTTTATTCACCCCTGGTGAATCCGGATCTGGCCAAAGAGCGGCGCTCGATCGTTCTTGATCGCATGGCCCAGGCCGGATTCATCTCTGCTAGCGAGGCAGAGCGCGGTCGCACCAGCCCTCTTGGACTGAAGCCCGCAACACCCAAGTACTTCAACAGTTCAGCGCCTTACTTCACCACCTGGATTGCCCAGGAGCTGCCCAAATTCCTGACGCCCGAACAACTGGAAGTGGGCGGGGTCAAGGTGCGCACCAGCCTGAATCTCGACTGGCAGAAGAAAGCTCAACAGGTAATTCGAGCCAATGCCCCCTTCAACACCGAGGGCGCGATGGTTTCGATCGATCCCGGCAACGGACTGGTGCGGGTGATGGTGGGCGGCAAGGATTTCTCCAAGAGCCAGTTCAACCGCACCATCCTGGCGCTGCGCTCTCCGGGCTCCACCTTCAAGCTGTTTCCCTACGCCGCGGCCATTGATCGGGGATTGAAGCCCGAAACCAAAGTGTTCGATGCCCAGCGGTGCTGGAACGGCTACTGCCCCAAAAACTTTGGCAATAAGTACTACGGCAACATCTCCCTGGCCGATGCCCTGAAGAACTCACTCAACACGGTGGCGGTTCAACTGCAGGACATCGTTGGATTTGATGCCGTCATTGAAGTTGCCAACAACTTCAACATCGGCACCGAGCGACCTCTCGGCAAGTACTACCCCATGGCCATCGGGGCCTACGAGCAAACCATCCTCGACATGACCGCCGCCTATGCCGGCATGGCCAACCGCGGCGTGTTCTTCACACCCAGCCCCTTTGAGGAAATCCGTGGACCGAAGAATGAGCTTCTCTGGAGCAGGCGCCTGAGCGACAACCGAGGCAAGCGGGCGATTGATAGTGATGTGGCAGACACCATGAACTGGATGCTGCAGCGGGTGGTGACCGGCGGAACCGGCATCGCCGCCAAACTCGACGATCGACAGGTGGCCGGCAAAACGGGAACGTCAGAGAACACCCGTGATCTCTGGTTCATCGGCTCGATTCCTCAGCTCACAACGGGCGTCTGGTTCGGATACGACGACGACCGCGCCACCAAGAGCACCAGCGGTGAGGCGGCATGGGCTTGGAAGCAATTCATGATCCAGATCAAGGACGAGATCCCCGTCCGCAACTTCCCCGACAAACCCAAGCTGAAACGCGAAGTGCGCTTGGCTGTTGACCCGAAAACGATCGCCAAACCACCGAAGACCAAACCAGGGCAGGAGAAGGGGAATGGCAGCGGCGATCCTGATGGAGCTCAACCGACGGAGCTGCCCGCGCTCACTCCCTTGACGCCTCCGCCTCGCCAGACCCCCTATCTCTGGAGAAACAGCACGCCAGGCAGAAGCGTCGATCGACAAGGACGTCGCTGGAACCGGGATTGATCCAAGGCCTTAAGCCCGCTTCAGCACAGCCGAATAGAAGCCATCTCCTCCTCTTGCTTGATCCGGCCAGAGCTGGCTCTCCTGCTCCAGGCAGAGCGATGGATGTCGCTTCAACAACGCCTGGATCTGTTTCTGATTTTCATCGGGATGAATGGTGCAGGTGGCGTACACCAACACGCCTCGAGGAGCCAACAACGGCAAAAGTCCGTCCAGGAGAGCCTGTTGTTGGGGCAAAAGGCCACGAATGGATTGGGGCGTCACCCGCCAACGGGCGTCGGGGTGACGGGCCAGGGTTCCCAGCCCCGAGCAGGGGGCATCAATCAAAATGCGCTGGAAGGATTCACGCCAGTGGGGGCGCTGCTCCAAAAGATTGGAGGCATCCGCAGCCAGAGCATTAATGGAAGCGAGGCCCAGCCGGGCGGCATTGGCCGCAACGCGCTTGAGCCGTCCGGCTGAACGGTCCACAGCCCAGATCTCCGCCTGATCTCCCACCAACTCCGCCACATGGGTGGCTTTTCCCCCCGGAGCAGCGCAGGCATCCAGGATGCGATCTCCCGGCTTGGGATCGAGCAGAGGTGCAATCCACTGCGCCGAACAATCCTGCACACACCAATGGCCCTCGGCATAACCCGGCCAGTGGCGCAGATCGCCGCTGTGGCCTGAGATGCGCAGGCCGTCAGGACAACCAACGATGGACTCACTGTTGATGCCAGACGCGGCCAGATCCTGCTGCACCTGCGAGGGGCTCGAGCGCAACCGGTTCACCCGCAGATCCAGATCCGGCACCCGGTTGCAGGCGCTGGCCACCGCCGCGGCCCCTTCAGCCCCGCGCCACTCGATCAACAACTGGGTGAACCAATCCGGCAGGGAATGGGCCTGGGCCAGCTGAGCCGGCTGATCGTTGGGCAGTGGCAGGGTTTCGCCGGCCTCACGCGCCCGCAGCGCCGCCCGCAGAACCCCATTCACCACAGGGGCCAGCCGGGCCAATCCCTTGCTGGTTTTGGCCAATTCCACAGCGGTGTTCACCGCTGCTGAATCTGGAATCCGCTCCATCAACAGCAGTTGATAGAGCCCCACATGCAACAGCCAGCGCAACTTGGGCGGTTGCTTCTCGGCCGGCACCTTGCCCAGCCGATCCAGCCAGGCATCGAGAGTGCGCCGTTGGCGGATCGCCCCATAGGCCAGCTCGGTCACCAATCCCCGATCCGAAGGCTTGAGGTCCCGCTCCCGCAGCACCCGCTCCAGCGCAACATCGGCATAGGCCCCAGCCGCAACCGCCTGCAACACATCCCAGGCGAGACGGCGCGGCAGCAGTCCAATCGGAGCCGAATCAGACAAGAGCGACACGAATCAATCCCCAGCATGGGCGTCCGGGTGCCAGAGGAACTGACGCAGCGGCAAGCGTCCTTCCTCATCCACCGGAATGCCCTCAGCCAGCAGAAGATCACGCTGGATCCAGTCACTGCCCTCACGGCTGAGGCTCATCGAAATCCGGCCCTGAGCGTTCACCACGCGGTGCCAGGGAACGCTGGACGGGAGCTTGAGCCGGCGCAAGGCCCAACCCACCTGACGCGCACAACCAAAGGCACCGATCAAATCAGCGATCTGGCCGTAGGTTGCCAAGCGACCGTGGGGGATGCGGGCCACCTGGCTCCAGACACGCTGATCAAACGTGCCGCCGGAGACGTACGGTTCAACGGAGGGATCCTCGGGCGGGATCTGAATGGCGACGGAAGCGCTGACTTCTTGATTGTCGTTCCAGACCCCAAAGCATGGAAGGACCCCACCTGTTGCTCTCTCCCGACTGACCGCCCATGCCCCTGCTGCCGCGACGGTTTGAGCGGCTGAAATCCGTGCTCAACCACCGCATGGCGGATCTCACGGTGCTACTCGAACACGTGGAGAAACCGCACAACCTCTCCGCCATCCTGCGCAGCTGTGATGCCGTCGGGGCGCTGGAGGCCCACGCGGTGAGTTTTGACGGGCGACCACGCACCTTCAACAGCACGGCCCAGGGCAGTCAGAAATGGGTGCCTCTGCACGACCATCCCGACACCGAAACAGCCATCCGCCATCTCAAAGCGAAAGGATTCCGACTCTACGGAACCCATCTCGGGGTGGATGCCAAGGACTACCGGGAGTGCGACTTCACCGGGCCCACCGCCTTCGTGCTCGGGGCCGAGAAATGGGGGCTGACCGATCAAGCCCGGGACCTGATGGATGAAGCGCTGTTCATCCCGATGCGAGGCATGGTTCAGTCCCTGAACGTGTCAGTGGCCACCGCAACCCTGCTGTTTGAAGCGCTGCGCCAACGCCAGGTGGCCGGACTGGCTCCAACCCAGGGCGAAGGCTTGAAGCCAGAGCAATACCAGCAGTTGCTGTTGGAGTGGTCCTACCCCGAGGTGGCCCGCTGGTGCCGGGAGCAGGAACGGCCTTACCCCGCCTTGAGTGAGGAGGGGGAGCTGATGGAGGAGTTGCCGCGAACTGTGAAGCTGCGCTGCTGATCCAACGGAAGACTTGTATCTGCTTGAACCCTGGGCCATAACCAAAGCAGCGGATTGTCAGCAATGGACAACAAACAGCTGCACCAGTACGCGGTCACCTATCACTGCGGCAACGAATGGGGCGAAGAAATGCTCCAATCCGACGATCTCAGCCATGCCGTGGAAGCGGCCCACGCCATCTTCCCCAGCTCCTGCCGGATTTCGATCCGTGAGGTGAAGGCACAGAAACCAGCCTGAATTCAGCGCGGTCGCCGCGGCACTCCAGGCAACTGAACCGCGGCGATTAACACCGCCGTTTCCAGCAGCAGATTTCGGCTGACCAGCACCACCACCAACATCAAGGTGGTGGCCAGGATCCGCTCGAGCAAGGCGATCACGTCATCGGTGCTGTCGCAGCTCTTTTTCCAGAGCAGCGCGGCCATGCTCAGCAACAGCAAGCTGATCCACCAGGCCATCACACCCGTGCCGATGGGGTCAGTCTGACGCGGGCCGGGCTTCTGCGCCGCTCACCCAGGCCTCGATGCCTTCGCCGAGGAAGGACAGCCCCAGCACCAGCACAAACATCGCCAGGCCAGGGAACAGCGCAGTCCACCACACCCCTGTGGGCACTGCGGCAAGAGCCAGGTTGAGATCACCACCCCATTCAGGCACGGTCTCCGGCAGACCCAGGCCGAGAAATCCCAATCCACCCAACACCAGCACTGCATCAGCGGCATTGAGGGTGAGCAGCACCGGCACGGAGGTGATCACATTGCGGAACAGGTAGCGCCGCAGGATCCAGAGCGGCCCCGCCCCGAGGCTCTGGGCCGCCTCCACAAACAGCTCGCTCTTCACCTGGGCGGTTTGATTGCGCACCACACGGAAATACTGCGGCACGTACACCACACATAGGGCGGCGGCGGCATTGGGAATGCCCTTGCCCAGCAGAAAGGCCAACACCACCGAAAGCAACAACACCGGCAGCGTGTAGAGCGTGTCCATCAGCAGGACCATCAGGCGATCGACAGCGCCGCCGAAATAACCACTCACCATGCCCAGGGGCACACCAACCAGCAGGGCCACACCCACCGCAAGCAACACCACCTGAAGCGCCACTCCACTGCCGGCCATGGTGCGCACACACACATCCCGGCCGAGCCGGTCGGTGCCGCACCAATGGGTCCAGCTGGGAGCGGAGTAGATCGGATTCTCCAGGCCGGCATTGGCGTCCGGAAGGACGCCAGCACTTACCAAGAACGGCGTGATCAAGGCCACCAGCAGGTAAATCCCCACAATCACCAGGCCCCAGAGGGCCATGCGGGTGGAGAGGCTGCGGGTCACGGGCAGGTTGGCCTCAGGCAGATGCATTGTCTCCCGAACCGCGGAAGAATGAAGCCATGGCGCCCCGATACCGCTGGCGACAACAGCTGCTGGGCAGCCTGCAAGGCCGGCTGCAGCTGGCTCCCTATTTGATGGTCTTCCTCGGCTTCACCGGGGCCTCATCGGTGGGCCTGTTGATCGATCAGCGCAATCTGCTGGCCAACGACCAGCAGTTGGCCCGCCAAAGCATCGAGCTCTACGACAAAGCCATCCTTGGCATGCAAAACGACCCAGCCCAGTTTAAAAGGCAGTTGCTGTTCCACTCCAGCGCCAATATCACAACTCTGATGGAAGAAAAGAAAAATTAAATCAACCAGAGGCTCAACAAACAGGGGAGCCAATAACGCCTTTAAATACAGCCAAATCCAGGAATGGAGCTTATAACAAGATTATATATTTAAATTACAAATACACACACAAAAAAGC
The DNA here is from genome assembly GCF_023630635.1 of Synechococcus sp. MU1651. Classification (NCBI taxonomy): domain Bacteria; kingdom Bacillati; phylum Cyanobacteriota; class Cyanophyceae; order Synechococcales; family Synechococcaceae; genus Synechococcus; species Synechococcus sp. MU1651. The sequence continues at coordinate 33,659 of NZ_JAKUHJ010000007.1, read as the reverse complement.
AAGGCTTGTTTGGCAATTATGTACGCGCACTAAACGTATTTTCACAAAGCCTTCAAACGCCTGGACAAGCAAGGGGTGCAAGGAAACCACTCAAGAAAATCAACTCGAAAAGATTTAATCAAAAATTAACAAGCAAGATTGTCGAAACGCAGAAGCACAGCCAATATAAGAACTGAAAATTCTCCTCCAAATCACGGAAACACCGAGGTCAACCATGGCAAAGCTCAACGGGCGGCTAATCCTCCAGCTGCTAAAGCGCAAGTCAAAGTCAAACCTACTGAGCCGAGGCTTCACACTTGTGGAGCTAATGGTCGTGATCGTGATTGTTGGCATCCTTTCAGGCATTGCACTACCCAGCTTCCTTAGCCAACAAAATAAAGCTAAATTAACCGAGGCAAGCACAAAGCTTTCGGCAATCCTGAAAGCAGCTCACGCTGAGTACCAGTTCGGCAGTAATGAAACTGATGCAATTACCATGGGGAATGATTCGGCGGATAAAAACAGTCAATCTGGACGTTTTCGCTATGCGGTCACAGATATTAACGGAAACAAAATTGCGGCAGGGCCTCTCCCAGGGGGAGGAATCTTGACTGCCACGGCAGACCCTCACGATAGGGGGGGTGGTAACAAGCCTGTGGATTATGATGAGGGATTAGAAGCATCCGCGAAGATAAAAGTTGGGCAAGGCCAAAACCAACAGGAAGTTGATGGAGTAGTTTTTGGTTGCATCAACCTAAAAACAGGAAAAATAGACATTGATTCGACATTCAAAACAAACGCTGATGTTCGGTTTGATGGCAGAGGAGCGGATGCCGTCACAGCAGCCCTTAAATGTAGTTAACACAATTTGGCTGTAAATCGGGTCGCTGCACAAGAAGCGGCCCATGACTGCGTCTTTAAAACAGCCTGATGCAACCAAAAAGCAAAAAAAGAAATGCAGAGAAGAAAAGTCAGCACAGCATAAGTAGCATTAAGCTGAGGTTTGCTTCACAAAGCGAAAGAGGGTTTGCCCTACCAATTGTTCTAATTGTGGGCCTTTTTATGCTCATTAGCGGGTTTACGCTGAGCATGCAAACATTCCGGTCCCTATCCACTGCAAGAAAAGGCACTCATCAGCAACAAGCGCAGTACATTGCAGAGACAGGGATTGCAGAAATCATTGAGCAACTAAACAGCAACTACAGATACTTAATGGTGAATTGCTATAAAAGAAATCAGGACGCGATATTTGACCCGCTAAGCATTTGCGGAAGCAGAGACATAGGTGGATGGGGGCAAAATGAATCTCCCTTACCTAGAACACCCATGGCAGCATGCCTTGGCAACAACAATGGAAACGAAAGAAACTTCTCTAACTATTCCGAAAATATAATTCTAGAACAAGAAATAGGGCAAGCCAATGGAGGAGTAGACAACAAATCGATTAAAGGAAAGTGGCAGCTTGAAACCTATTCCTTCTACGGGAATCACGCGAACGGCGGGAAAGGAATCATTCAAGTTCGAGGAACAAGGACAAATCGCGACAATCAAGTATTAGCAACATCAGTAATTAACAAAACGATTCTAATCAAAAGCAAACCCTGCTCTCGAAGACTTTTAGACGAGTTTGATCCGAACCATTTTCCCAGCCTTCTCGCAAGAACCATTGATATTGGATCGGATGATGTAATAGGGAAGAATACGGCCAATGTTTACTGCACAAGCTGCGCCAGCAATGAGGATATCAATAGGTCAAGAGATAGCGTTATTCAAGGAAAGATAAATTTGGGTATGGTAAAACTTCCAGATGTCCCTCAATTCCCAGCTGAACTGAAAGAGTTTGTTTCGCTTGGAAATATTGAAACAGAGGGGGAAGAGTCAGTCGAAATCAAATCACCCAATGCAGCCTTAACAGCTTTTGATCCGATTTGTGACGGATGTGAAGGAACAACACACATCAGACCCGCTGCTGGAAAACCCATGTGCATTACAGACAAGCAAAAACAAGTACATTGCTTAATCAACAACATTAATCTCCAAGGGAGTGAAAATCTTTCAATTCAAACAGACCAAGGAGTACGACCAGTATTCATATATCTTGAAGGCAATTTAACAACCAATTCTAATTCTCACATGATCAATCAGGATGGAAATGCCAACGATCTCATAATTAGTGGTACAAGCACAGGCTGCATGGGAAATACCACTCAAACAATTCAACTCACAGGAAGCAATACTCTCAAGGCTTTTATTTTTGCACCGTGTGCAAGCTTACAAATTAATGCAGCGCCCAATCTCGAAAATACTGCTGAATGCTTAACCAGACAAGAGCAGTTTGTGGCCTTCGATAATCAATCTAATAGGGATCACGATGGGGAGTGTAAGTCGGGCGACCTAGATGGTGCTGCTTGGATCGGAGAATGGGTATCTGATCCATTGAATTCTTCCGGAGAACTTACAGTTCCCAGCAATCTCTCGGAACAACTTGTAGAACGGCTTGGTCCAAGCTTCTCAGTAGGGCCAAGTGACTACGTAGCTGTTGGAACAATTGATTGGACAACGTCACGTTAAAAGATGAAAGTAAAACAAGCTTGTTGCTGTTGCGATGATCAAACAAAAGTCAGGAATGGCTTCACCATTGTCGAACTTCTTATAACCTCTCTCTTGCTTGGAATATTAAGTACGATTGTCGTCAATAGTTTTGGACAACAGACGCAACAGGCGCGCGAAAGAGAAGCAATTCAAGCACTGATTACGTATGCAGAAATGACAAAAGTTAGAAGTTTAACCGACGCAAAAACCTGCATAATGTTAGTCGATCATGTAGAAGCAACTATAGAAATCAGCAATCAACGTGAATGCAGCGGCATTGGATCAAGCAATTTCTCTGAAGGCATTGACACAACAGATGGTTGGAAGATATGTGGCACGAGTAATCCCTTAAACTATGAAATGAGATGCAGCAATGAAGTCGACGGAAGCGATATCAACAACGAAGGCAATCCTTTGTTGTCGACCCGTGTATTTTTTACTCCTACAGGGATGGTATCGCAAGGGGCTCTTTTTAAAATCATAAACACAAAAAAACAACGTGGGTACTGCGTTGCGATCACAAGCCCTGCAGGAATAATACGTCAAGGACGAGTAATTGAAAACAACTGCAGTTTTCCTGAGTGAATGAAGAAACCTATTCCCGACATGACTCAAGACAAGGGTTTTACTTTAATTGAACTGCTCATGGCTGCGGCACTTGGCGTGATAACAACGTTAATGGCGGGCCAAGTTATGGTTAGCCAAATTGAGTCAACTCAACGGATTCACCGTCGAGACAGAATACGCAGCGATTGGGCAAATGCCAATAGATTTATAACAACAGAAATCAATCGCTCGCAATATGCAGTGGATGAGATCAGCAATGAAGAAGCTGAGAATTGTGGCATCGAACCTCAGCAAGCGAGGCTCGCACTGCATTTTACAAAAGAGCAGAACCTAAAACCGTCAATTTATTATATCTCGACGAATGATCCTGCCTGGGAAGGAATATTATTCAAGAGGTGTGGTCCATCGTTCGACCACTCTGGAAATTACAGAAGAGAATTAGAAAATGGAATAATCATCAATGGATTAAAAGATGTAGAAAGAGGATATGTCCAGACGATCGCAAACAAAAAACTTGTTAATTTTGAAATTACACTCAAAGATCTTGACAATAAAACATACAATGTACAGGGTTCAGCCAGATCACGTATTCAAACAGTCATTACCCGTCCCGGAGAACAACGTGTTTGCAATCAAGATCATCGGAATAACATAAACGGCATCAAAATAAATCTCACTTCAGGCTCTGATGATTTCACACCGGATCAAAATCGCATGCAGTGGAGTCAAGAAACAGATGGTGACGTGTTGATCTGTGGCTTTGGCGGTGGCGACAACATTCATGGAGGAGACGGTAATGATCAAATTGAGGCCGGCGGAGTTGAAGGAAGTGAACTCTTCGGCGGTGATGGTAATGATCGAATCTTGGGAGGTGCTGGAAACGACACCCTTCAAGGTGGAGAAGGGGATGACACACTAATTGGAGGATTGGGAGATGATCTTCTCGAAGGAGGCTTAGGAACAAATTACTATCTTCCAGGGATCGATCAAAACAATTCGTTCTGCGAACACGACCGGATCGTAGGAACTAGAGATGGTTATGACATCATCTTTTTAAAAGAGAATAAGGATCAATATTTACAATCAAATAACTGCAATAGCTCGAGCTGTCGTATTTCAAAGGTTCAAGAAAACAATAGAAAATCAGTGGACATCATAGAGGGAGATCTTTTAGTCTTCAATGATCAGAGATTAGAGCTGTTACCTGGAGAAGCCGAAAACCTAGAACCTCCAGCACCTGGTCCATGCACTTTGGCAGTTGAGATTCAAGAACCACCAGAGCCAGCTGAAGACCCACGTTGGGAAGCCTTGAGAGCAACCTCAGAAATTTTGAAGGGGATTCTCCGATCAGGCATTGGTATTTTTGATAGAAACAACAGAGAAGAAACATCAGTACTCCTGGTCAACAGATTACAGGAAACAATTGATTCTTTACCGGAAGATATTAGCAATCAGATCTGCATTCTCAGCCATCCGGATCACTGGATATCGAGATGGGGAACTGTTGGTTTTATGTATCGTCCAAGAATCAATGACACATGCGAGTGGGGGGGGGAAGCATTTGGGGGATATGGATACATTGGGTTTTGGGCACATACAGATATGCGAGTACCCTCCTATGACGGCGCGCGTATTACCAAAGAAGGAAACAGAAACTATCACTGCAGCAACTTAAGAGCTATGAACTTTAGAACAGGATCTGAGAGGGACTCATGCTAAAAACAACATAGCAGTAACCCCAACGAAACAGCATTCATCTACTCCACACTATAGTCAATAGCAGGCCAGAAAACAGAAATACCAAGAACCTAATGACAGATATCCCAGTTACATCTAAAATTGTTGTATCGAAGGGATTCATGGGATGACCAGCTCTATCTCGATAACATTCCAATTTGTCGATCTTAATAAATCATCCGATCGAGACTGGGCCAAAGAAAAAATATCTGCTACAGGAGAAAAGAGCTTTCACCAAATCAATGGAGAGCGTCTTTCTACCCATGATCTGCTTAATGCACTGAATGCATTTGATAACGAAAATGAATCCTCAGATTTAAGTATTGACCAATTAGAACAAATTACAGGCGGTGTCGGCCTACCGGAAGCCCTGGTTTCATCAACAATACTGATGGCAATGGTGGCAGGTGCGAGCGGAATGTTTGTCAACAGCGTTGGAGCTGTTGGCGACAGCCAATCACAGGATTTGATCAATACAACCATACATTCCAATATCGAGTCTGTACGTCACCAGCTGACCAACCATAATTACAATGAAGCTACAGGAATGTATAACCCTCAGGTTGAGTCAGGTGCCATCGGGGAGGACTTCGTTCAGAGTCTGAATTTGATAGACGCAAACCCGGAGCGCAGCGGCATTCAAACCAATCTGCAGATTGGCAATGAAAACATCATTCGCACTATTGAAGCCGACGGAAATGGGATCACAGTGACCTACAGACACGGAGGGAACGATGTGCAGTCAACCTCGATGGTGGCACCTGCCTCAGGTTGGCTCTCCTAAAAAGCGCGTTAAAACAGTGTCTAGAGGCTAATGCCAAGCGATGGGGGAACAGCTCCGAGACATACTTTTTGGTTCAGATTTTTTTGCATGGGCTGAGCGAACGCAGTCGGCATCAGTGCTAAACAAAGAAACAACACTGATCGAAGAGGGTTCTGAAGGGAAAGAGCTGCTAATCCTTGTTGAGGGCAGTGCAAATGTCACTAGCGAACAAAGAGATGGTGAAGCACTCGAAATAGCAGCACTCGATGCACCTGCCTTATTCGGGGAAATGTCTTTTTTACAGGGCCGAGCCACTGTTGCTAGTGTGATGGGAAGTACTGGCAGCCGTTGGCTTCGGATCCCTTTTGAAAACCTTCGCAAAGCAATCGGCAGTGATCCTGAACTTGCTGCTGACTTGTATAACGTTCTCGCTCGAAAACTCTCTCTGCAGCTTCAAAGCCAGAATGCGATGGTGCACCGCTGGGCCACTAGTGAAATTGAGCCACTTCGCAAGGTATTGCTTGTTTTTGCAGAACTCAATGATCTCGATATCGACTGGATGAGCCGGCATGGGAGCGTGATGAATTATCAAAAAGGAGAATCATTCATCGAACAAGGCCAACAGCTAAATCAGATCTGGGTGGTGCTCACCGGAGAAGCCAAGATTGTTTTGGTGACGTCGAACCACGAGGAGGAGGTGGGAAGCTCCCGCCGAGGCGAACTCCTGGGAGAAATGGCATTACTGAATCAAAACGGAGTTGCAACTGCACGCGTCGTGGCACAAAACTCCATGCAGCTTCTCGCTCTCCCTCATGAACCATTGATTCAACGGATGTCGACCGACTCCGCCTTCCGAGAGCGATTTCAGCGGGCCTTAGCAATGTTGTTGTCCCATCGATGCCGAGACCAACTGATGCGACATGGACTAGCCAGTCGAGCAGCCGCCAATGAAGCCATCAGCTTCGACACCCTCGAAAACATCAGCCAAGCTGGACGCCGCTTCGATTGGTTGTGCCGTCAACTCGCAACGGCATGAGCCAAACAGCTGTTCAGGTTCAGCGCTTGTTGCAGAACTGGACTGACGGTGAATTCAGCACGGCTTCCCGTTTGCTCTGGCAAGCGGGGCTCCCGAGTCGCATGCTCCAACTCCCGCCCGATTGGTGGAACAGCTCCTGCGCCATCGATTCAGGGCTCTGGCTGGTACGGGAACGCAGTCCCTCGGCCCGGATCTGGCTGGTGAATCAAAACGACGCCACCCTCCAGCTGACTTGGCAGCCAATCGGATCCGAGCACGCCACTCCTCCAGCTCCTGAGCAACTGGACCGCGATGTACTGAGCCTGTGGCCTGGCCATCAACAGCTCCCCCGGTTCTGGTCACTACCCAGCTCCGAATCGGCCGCCCTCATCATCGAAGGGATGCTGTGGATCGGCCTGGCCGTCCTGCTCATTCAGGGGCATCCCGGGGCATTGCTGATGCCCGTTCTGATTCTGCTGCTGCGCAGTCACCACAGCCCGTTGCCATCGTCTCTTCGCGCCACTCAGTTGGCGGTGGCCGCCCTGCAGCAGTGGCTCCGACTTCCCCTGCGCACCGTGGTGCAGCTGCAGAACAACCTGGGATCCGGGTTGATCCAACTGCTCCTGCAGGCAGGTCAACGGCAACCGGAGGTTCTACGCGGTCTGCTGATCCCGCTGGTCACTCTTACTGGTGCCACGCTGCTTCTGCTCTTGATCCAGCCGCTGCTGGGTCTGGGGCTGCTGGGGCTTTGTTTCCTCTGGCTGCTGTCCCATGCCGGACTGATCTGGAGCAACCGCGCGCTGATCATTCACCGCGACCAGGCCTTCGAGCGGGCTGATCAACGCAGCCTCGCCCTGCTGCGCATCAACGCCAGCCTGCGGCTGGCCGCCGCAGAAGACCATGCCTTGTCGTTCTGGAGAACGCCCCAGCAGGAGGGCCTGCTTTGGCAGCGCCGCCTGGATCGCAACCGCACGCTGGCGCTGCTTTGCGCCTTGTTCTGCACAGGCGCCTCCATTTGGTTGGGCCTGAACGGCAGCAGGCCGCTGCAGGTGCTGCCGCTGATCGCCTTGCAACTGGCCAGCAGCCAGCTGCTCAGTCACCAGATTCAGAACCTGGTCAGCCTGCAGTTGAAATGGAAGGCCGGCCAGGGCCTGTTGGCCAGCACGCCGGAATGGCAGCCCGGTGCCACTGACCCCGGTGCGCTCCAGGGCGCCATTGACTTTGAGGCGATCAGCTACCGCTACAGCGAGCGCAGCTCGTGGGCACTGCAGGATCTGAGTGTGCAGATTCCTGCCGGCAGTTATGTCGCCCTGGTGGGACCCACCGGGAGCGGTAAGTCGACCCTGCTGCATTTGTTGCTGGGCTTCGCGGAAGCGCAGCACGGGGTGTTGCGCTTTGACGGCACCGATGCGCGCCTGCTCCAGCAGGACCAGCTGCGGCCGCAGATCGGAGCGATGCTCCAGGACGGACGTCTGGTGGGACACACGATCTGGGACGTGCTGGCCGCCGGAAGGCCCCTGACGATGACCGCGGCGATGGAAGCCCTCGATGCCGTGGGCTTCCTCGACGACCTCAAGACCCTGCCGATGGGGCTCGAGACGCCACTGCCTGGGGAGGGACGGCAACTCTCCGGCGGCCAGCGCCAGAAACTGGCGATTGCCCGCGCCTTGATCGGCCAACCAAAGCTGCTGCTTCTTGATGAGCCCACCAGTGCCCTCGACCCAAGAAGTCAGGCGACGGTGCTCAGCACCCTGCGCCAGCTGCGCTGCACCCGACTCCTGATCGCCCATCGGCTCAGCACAGTGAAGGAGGCCGATCTGATCCTGGTTCTGCAGAACGGAGAACTGGTGCAGCAGGGGGATTACGTCAGCCTGGCCGACAGCAATGGCGCCTTCCGCGCGCTGATGCAGCAGCAGGGGGTCTGAGCCGATGGGGCTGTTCCGCTACCGCGCCCTGCAGGCCACCAGCCAGGGCAACGAGGGGCTGACCCCGTTCCAGCGCCAGCGCGAATCGCGGCTGGACGCGCTGCGACGACTGGGCCCGGAACTGGTGGAGCTGCTTCAGCTGGACTGGCAGCAACGCCAGAGGCGTACGCCGGAACTGCGCCAGCTGGAAACCACCGAATGCGCCGCGGTATGTCTGGCCATCGTGCTGCGCCACCACGGACGCATCGAACCGATCAGTGCCCTGAGGCGTGCTTGCGGTGTCTCCCGCAACGGCAGCAGCGCCGCCCAGTTGGTGCGCGCAGCCCTGAGCTACCAGCTCGACGCCAAGGGGATGAAGCGGGGACTCAACAGCCTGGAAGAAGTGCCTTGCCCTGCGGTCCTGTTCTGGGAGTTCAACCACTTCGTCGTCCTTGAGGCGATCACCCCCCAGGGCATCTGGGTGAACAACCCCGCTACTGGCCGCCTCTGCCTGACACCCGAGGAGTTCGATCGTTCCTACACCGGGGTCGTGATCAGCATGCAGCCCAGTGCTGACTTCCAACGGGGTGGGCAGCGGCGCTCTCCGGCCCGTGAACTGCTCCGGCAACTCCAGCGCGTGCACCCGTCCCTGGCCGTCAGGCTGCTGATCTGTCAGGGGGTTGCCGTTGCCCTGGCGGTCCGGCTGGCCACCACAGGCAACACAACCGTGCCTCCGACACTGCTGATGGGCCTGGTGCTCGCCGTCGCCGTGATGCCTGGTCTGATCGCGGCGGTGCGCCGGACGATCACGGTCCGCAGTGGGGCCCGCATCCAACGCCAGATGCTGCAGATGCCGGAATGGGCGCTGCAGCAGCACGCGCTGCGGGAACTCAGCAGCCGTCACCAGGGTCTGCGGCGCATCAGCGACGTGATCGGCGATGACCTGCTGTGGCAGCTACCAGCGGTGATGGCCCTGCTGATATGGAGCGGATGGCAACTCAGCGCCCAGCCCCTGCTGGGAACTCTGGTGCTGGGCGGCACACCGGTATTGCTGACCCTGCTGGTGCTCGACCACAACCTGCACCGCCCCCAGGACAACCAGACCGTGCGAAAGGCGAGCCGAGCCCGGCAAAGCCTTCAGCAATCTCTCGAGGATCCCCGCACGATGAAATCGCTGGCCCTCGAGCGGCGGGTGCTGCAGCGCTGGAGTGGTCTCCAGGCGGAAGCCACGGCAGAGCGACTGCAGCAACTGCGTCAGGCCCGGTTGACCGGTTGGCTGCCGACTCTGGTCGGCTGGGGGCTGCCCGTGCTGATGCTCAGCCTTGGTGGCCTGCGCCTGCCGGTGCTGATCCCGGTGCTGCTGTGGTGGTGGGTGCTTCACCGGCTGCAGCGGCAACAACAGCACTGGCGCGGGATTGGAGAGCCCCTCGATGGTCTCGCTGCCCTGGACGATGAACCCACCGATGCCCTGTTGCTCAGAATGAAGGATCCAGCCGTGGAGCTCTCCATGGGCCCGGCGATTGGGGTGGAGTTGCAGCAGCTTTGCTTCGGACATACGCCCGGCAAGTCGCCGCTGCTCCACAGCATTGATTTGACGGTGGCTGCCGAGGAATGGGTTGCGATCACCGGCCCAAGCGGCTGCGGCAAAAGCACTCTGCTCAACCTGATCGCCGGCCTGCTGCAGCCCGATTCAGGCCAGGTGCTACTGGACGGGCAGCCGCTGCTGAGCCTGACGCACAAACAGCGCAGCCAAGCTGTAGCGATGGTGCGTCAGGAGGATGCACTGCTGGATGTGAGCCTGCGGGAAAACCTCACCCTCTGGGATCCGAGCATCACCGATGAAGCGTTGCATGCGATCTGCCACGACCTGGGGCTGGACGCGGTGCTGCAACAACTGCCCCAAGGGCTGGATACGGTGCTGGATCCCGGCCGCTTCAACCTCAGCGGCGGCCAGCGCCAGCTACTGAATCTCGGTCGGGTGCTGCTGCAGAACCCCCAGCTGCTCCTCCTCGATGAAGCCACTTCAGCGCTGGACAGCAGCAGCGAAACGAAGGTCTATGAACTGCTGCGTCGTAGACATTGCACGGTGGTGATGACCGCCCATCGCAGTGGCAGCATCAAGCGAGCAGACCGGGTGTTTGAGCTGTAACCACCTTGCAAAGGCCTAGAGCAAGTAGCCAGACCTAGCTCCCGCCTCCATCATTCAGCTTCAACACCGCCATAAAGGCTTCCTGGGGCACATCCACCTTGCCCATGGCCTTCATCCGCTTCTTGCCCTTGGCCTGCTTCTTCAGCAGTTTCTTCTTCCTTGAAATATCACCGCCATAGCACTTGGCCAACACGTCTTTGCGGATGGCACTGATGCTGGTGGAAGCAATGATCCGGCTACCGATCGAAGCCTGAATCGGAATCTTGAACTGCTGGCGGGGAATCAGTTCCTTGAGTTTTTCCACCAAGGCCTTACCCACGTTGTAGGCCTTGTCTTGATGGACGATCGTGGTGAGGGCATCGGCCCGCTCACCGTTAATCAACACATCCAGCCGCACCAGCTGGTTCTTGCGATAGCCAATCAGGCTGTATTCCATCGAGGCATAGCCCTGGGTGCGCGTCTTCATCTGATCGAAGAAGTCGGTCACCACCTCCGCCAACGGCAATTCGTAGATCAACGTCACCCGATCGGTGGTGATGTACTTCATGTCGATGTAGTCACCGCGGCGTTCCTGGCACAGGCCCATCAAGGCGCCGTTGTAATCGTTCGGCGCGTAGATCTCCATGCGCACATACGGCTCTTCGATCGACTCGCGCTTCTGTGGATCCGGAAGTGTGGCGGGGTTGTCCACCATCACCTCTGAGCCATCGATCATGTTCACCTTGTAGATCACCGATGGCGCGGTGACGATCAGATCAAGGTCGTACTCGCGCTCGAGCCGCTCCTGCACGATCTCCATGTGCAGCAGGCCAAGGAAGCCGCAGCGGAAGCCAAAGCCCATGGCGCTGCTGGTTTCCGGCTCGTACTTCAATGCCGCATCCGAAAGCTGAAGCTTGTCGAGCGCATCACGAAGATCCGGGTACTGGTCAGCCTCGGTGGGGAACAGGCCGCAGAACACCATCGGCTTGGCCTCGGTGTAACCGGGCAAAGGCTCATCCGCTGGTGCATTCACCAGGGTGATCGTGTCGCCCACACGGGCATCAGCCACCGCCTTGATCGAGGCCGCCAGGTAGCCCACCTCACCGGCGTGGAGCTCATCCACCTTCTTCTGATCCGGCGCCATGATCCCGATCTCATCGAGCTCATAGGTCTTCTTGCTGGCCATCAACAGCACTTTGTCTTTGCAGTTGATCCGGCCGCTCATCACCCGGAAGTACACAATCACGCCCCGGTAGGGGTCGTAATAGGAGTCGAAAATCAACGCCTTGGTGGGCTCCTCCACCGCATCCTTCGGCGGGGGCACCCGGTCCACCACCGCCTGCAGGATCTCGGGCACACCCATGCCGGTCTTGGCCGAGCAGGGGATGGCGTTGCTGCAATCGAGGCCGATGATCGCCTCCACTTCCTCCTTGATCCGATCCGGATCCGCACCGGGCAGGTCGATCTTGTTGAGCACCGGAATGATCTCGAGATCGTTGTCCAGCGCCAGATACACGTTGGCCAGGGTCTGGGCTTCCACGCCCTGGCTGGCATCCACCACCAGCAGCGCCCCTTCACAGGCTTGAAGGCTGCGGCTCACCTCATAGGAGAAGTCGACGTGGCCGGGGGTGTCGATCAGGTTGAGGACGTACTCCTCCCCATCGGCCGCCGTGTAGTTCATCCGGGCGGCCTGGAGCTTGATCGTGATCCCCCGCTCCCGCTCCAGATCCATGTTGTCCAGGAACTGCTCCTGCATGTCCCGGTTGGCCACGGTGCCCGTGTCCTGCAGCAAGCGGTCGGCCAGGGTCGACTTGCCGTGGTCGATGTGGGCAATGATGCAGAAGTTGCGGATCCGTGAGACGGGGGCGTCGGTCATGCAGCGGCGGAATCCCGTCTCGGGTCCAGAAAGCGTCGTTGTCACAATCCTAAGGAGCGGCACCAGTGGTCATGAGCAATCCCTGGACCCTGCTGCTGCTGGCGATCAGTGCTGAGGTGATCGGCACCTCCTGCCTGCGGCTTTCGGAAGGCATGACACGACCACTGCCCACCCTGCTGGTGTTCAGCGCCTATGCCCTTGCGATGGCCCTGCTCTCCAAGGTGGTGCTGAGCATCCCCCTGGGAATCACCTATGCCCTGTGGAGCGGCATCGGCACTGTTGTGATCGTGCTGGTGGGCCGGTTTGCTTACAGCCAGATGCTGCAGCCCGCCCAGTTGATCGGCATCGGCCTGATCACCGCCGGAGTGGTGTTGGTGAATCTGGGGGAATGACGCTCAGGCGCTGAGTCCCAGAAGGGCATCGCTGCGTTCCCGCATCCGGTTCAGCACCTGCGGATCCTGCTGCGGGTCTTCATGGATGCCTGGCAACAGCGCTTGCAGGCGCTGTTGCCAGGCGTCGCTGTCGAGCCGTTGCTTGAAGCAGCGCTGCAGCACCTCCAACATGATCGTCACCGCTGTGCTCGCTCCAGGGGAGGCCCCCAGCAACGCCGCCAGAGAGCCATCACCGGAAGCCACCACCTCGGTGCCCAGCTGCAGCCGTCCGCCCTGCTTGCTGCGTTTGATGATCTGCACCCGCTGGCCCGCCACCGAGAGGGTCCAGTCTTCAGCTCGAGCGGTGGGCATGAACTGCTGCAGCGCCTCATGCCGCTCCGCAGGGTTTTGGCGCAGCTGATTGATCAGGTACTGCACCAGTTCGAAATTGGTGGCCCCCACCTGCAGCATCGGCAGCAAATTGGTGGCCCGCACGGAAGCAGGCAGATCCAACAGGGAACCCTGCTTGAGGAACTTGCTGCTGAAGCCGGCAAAGGGGCCGAACAGCAGCGAGCGTTTGCCATCGATCCAGCGGGTGTCGAGGTGGGGCACCGACATCGGTGGGGCTCCCACCGCCGCCTTGCCGTAGACCTTGGCCCGCTGGCGGTCGGCCAGCTGGGCATCACCGCAGACCAACCAGAGGCCGCTCACCGGGAAGCCCGCGAAATCAGCCGCCTCCGGAATCCCGGAGCGTTGCAGCAGCGGCAGAGCACCACCCCCGGCACCGAGGAAAACGAAAGGAGCCCGCACTTCTTTTTTGCCGGAGGGCCCCTTGAGCACCACGCGCCAGTCGGCCTCGGTCATGTCGCTGCGGCGCAGACGTTTGAGGTCTTGCACCTGAGTGCCGTACTCCACGCTGAGCGCTCCGCTCTGCTGCAACGGCATCAAATAGGCCCGGGTGAGGGTGCCGAAATCCACGTCGGTGCCCCGATCGATCCGGGTGGCCGCCACCGGCTGCTTGAGATCGCGGCCCGCCATCACCAGGGGCATCCATTCGGTGAGCTCGCTCTGGTCTTCGCTCCAGCGCATCCGCGCAAAGGCCGGCAGGTCCTTCAGCTGGCTGAAGCGCTGACGCAGAAAGGCGATGTTCTCCGGCGTCCACACGGCACTGATGTGAGCCGCCTGGTGGAGAAAGCTGCTGGTGTCGAGGTCGCCCCGCTCCTGCAGCGAGCTCCAGAACTCCAGGCTGCGTTCAAACGAGGCATTGATGGCCACCGCTTTGGCCGTCGCGACGGTGCCATCCGCCTGCATCGGGGTGTAGTTCAGCTCGCAGTTGGCGGCATGGCCGGTGCCGGCATTGTTCACCGCTGCGCTGCTCTCCAGAGCAGGCGCTTCAAGGCGCTCCACCAGAAGAATCCGCAGCTGCGGGTCGAGTTCATGCAGCAGCACCGCCAGGGTGGCGCTCATGATTCCGGCGCCCACCAGCACGGCGTCGTAACGGGCCTCTGGGTTGAACGAACCGTCGTGCTGCACCGGAGCTGGAGGGTTAACCGCTCTCGTCACCCTATGGGGCCACTCCGTAACCTTGGGGCCTTGACGTCTGGTTCATCCCGATGAGCACTGAAACCATGGCCCTCACGCTGGAGAACGTGGAGAAGGTGCTGGATGAACTGCGCCCCTTCCTGATGGCCGACGGCGGCAACGTTGAAGTGGTGGAACTGGACGGCCCGATCGTGAAGGTACGCCTGCAGGGAGCCTGCGGCAGTTGCCCCAGCAGCACGATGACTTTGAAGATGGGCATCGAGCGCAAGATGCGCGAGTCGATCCCCGAAGTGAGTGAAGTGGTGCAGGTGCTCTGAAGCGCCTCTTCGTCTACGGATCACTCAAAAGCAACGGCAGCGCCCATCACTTGCTGAAGGGCGCCAAACGAGACCGCGACGGCATCGTCGATGGCTTCATCGCTTGCCAGCACCGGGGCTACCCGATGCTGCAGCAAGGCAATGGGGCCATTTCAGGAGAGGTGTACTGGGTGCCCGAGCCTTGTTGGCCCGCCTTGGATGATTGGGAGGAGGTGCCTGAGGTGTATCAACGCAGCAGTGTGACCCTTAGGGATGGCCGCAGCGTGTGGCTCTATGAAGCAGCCCCAAGAATTAATTAATCGAAGAAAGTAAAATCCACACAGCGAAATTTTTCGCACTGCACATTTACAGAAAATAAATAAATGATGCCTTAGACCATTGACATACCAAGTGAGGTGGGCCGATGCAGGCAGCACCCAAACCGATCAACGAAGCAGCCAGGCTGAGATCACTCAGTGAATATCGAATTCTGGGAACGAAGCCTGAACAAGCTTTTGACAACATCACCCGGATGGCCTCAGAGATCTGCCAATCTCCGATTGCCCTGATCTCCTTGGTGGACGAGAAGCGTCAGTGGTTCAAATCGAAGGTAGGCCTTGAGGCCAGCGAAACCGAGCGGGATATCTCCTTCTGTGCCCATACGATCCTCGATTCCAAACCTCTGGTGGTGGAGGACGCGCTGTTTGATGAGAAATTCCGAGACAACCCCCTCGTTCAGGAAGAACCCCACATCCGGCTTTATGCGGGCTTCCCCCTGAAAACAGACATCAACCACCGCATTGGAACGCTTTGCGTGATTGATCGCATTCCCAAATCACTCACGAATTCGCAGTACAAGGTGATGGAAGGCCTGGCGGAACAAGCCACCACACTTCTGGAACTCAGACGCCGATCCCTGGCCCTGATGGATGAGTTCTGTCAGATGCATCACGCCCAAGGCTTAATCACCACCTGCAGCTACTGCAAATCGATACGCGACAGCGAGGGGTTCTGGCAGCCGATCGAACGATTCCTGATGCAGCACAGCACACTGAATTTCAGCCATGGCATCTGTCCGGACTGCATGAACGAGCACTTTCCCGACGTGCAAAGCAGTCGAGCGGAGTCGTCGAACAATCAGCAGTGAGGCAACTGGAACTGGGCGCTTGGATCAGCCCAATCTCAGACTTGACATCGCCGGAAAATAAAAGGTAGTTCCAGTCATGCGTCATGCGTATTGCAGATTTTCTGTATCGCAAGCTCGGGCTGAATATCTTCAAGGCCGCACCACACCTAAGGACACAAACACCTGAGGTTCCAGCCCCCGCCGAGGATGAGCCGGAACCTCTGGAGCAACCAACCCCGATCAACACATCAAGCACCGATGTGATTCACATCGGGCCACGGGGTGGTCGCTACAAGGTGGATGCCAATGGCCGCAAGGTCTACCTCAAAGCCAGTTGATGTCGTCCAAACCGACAGATTGGACGACAAGCTGGGTTGAAATACTGATCAATTTGGTTCGGTAGCAAACACAACCACCATCCATTCAGCCTGCACGACAAAGTTGAATCAGGTCGGGAGCTCAAGGTGAACGCTGGTCCTGCTTGCCCCATCCGCTTTGGCACCACCAACAATCAAAAGGAATCGCTCGCCGATCAATGCCTCACGGCAGCTGAGATCGAATGGCGTCGTTGGTCGGGTTGGCAGATGGAACGAACAGCTGCAAAACAACTCAAGAAAAAGTGGGCCTGACGCAAGGCTGAGTGAGGCGTTATGGCAGGGTTCGGTGACCTGCCGAAGCCTATGCTCAATCGTTCCCCGTTGCTTAATCGGCGTCGCACCCAGGCCAGCCAGGTAGATGATTTGGCTCTCTGCCGTGCCACCGCGCACCCTGGCCAGCAGAACGTTCTGATCGGGCACAGCGTCAGCTGAGGTGCCTTCGAATTGCCGGGGAAGGCCATGCCGGCATCCAGCGCTTTGACCCGGCTCTTAAACAATCACTCAGCAGGCTCACCGTTTAAGGCCTGGCTGCGACCCGATGCCACTGCCAACGTGTTGACACCGATCCTTTGGCTCACGCCATTGCCGTGACCATGCGCGACCTCTGCCCTGCTCTGCAGAACAAGACATATTTCAACTAGAAAGCACTACTGTTTAGACAAGATCAGAACACTTGAAGCTCCGTGGTTTTCAACAAAGAGACAAGGAAGCTTTAGTCACAGAATTTGGTCGCGAAAGTCAGCAGAACAACAGATGAACACAGGCAGCAACCCGTAAAAATGCTGTGTCCGCTAAAACATGGTGAGGGTGGTAGCTACCAGGTTGTAATCCCTTGCGCCAAGGATATTACTGCTCTCCGCCAGCACTAGTTTCCACTGATTGGGGCCAACAGCGACACCAGTTGGATCGAGATAACTCATAGATGTAGGCGCAAGATTTTCGGGATTGACATCCCAGCTGAGTCCATCTTCCGAAGTGGCGACAAAGATACCTTGAGGTTGATCTGGAACAGTCTCTGGCGTAGAAGACATCACAGCGATCCAATCATTCGGCTCAGCTTGTAGTACCTCAAAGTCAACATAACCACCAGTAGTTCGTTGGCCTTTATCCATCGTGAACGAGGTCCCACCAATATCAGTAGACGTTGCGCTTACAATCCATTCCCGATGCTCTGAACCACCCGCTGGTGGATCCTGAACCCAATACAAACGTACACGCCCATCAGGAAGACGAACAGCATCCGGAACACCCCAGGCATTCGATCCACCATCAGAGAATCCAGTTGTAATGGGGTTACTGAGAGTCAACCAATCCTCAGAAATCTCAGCCGTAAAAATTTCTTTTTGATTTGTCGACGGATTATGCTCGACGTAATAAGCGCGTCGGACTCCATCACCAGATTCCACAACTGTCAGATCTGAGATTCGTTCAAGCGAACCTCGATTAGTCAACTGAAGCCCGGTGAGGTCATCAATCTTGGTAATTCCATCTGATGGATAGGCAAGCTTGTAACCGTTACCTGAGGCCTCGATATGCGGACTGACTCCAGGAGTATTGAGACTGAGAATATCATCCAACTGCCAGGCTATTTCCGATGATCCCGATTCCTCTGACTTACCTGGCACACTTGTGTCGGGCTTTATTTTTAATTTATACTTATTATTATTTGAATTCACCTCAAGGTCAAATAATTGCTCATCGGGCGAGAAGTCAACTGGTTTTCCTTTTTTATTCTTAAAATTAGATTTTCCTCCATTCTCATCAGAAATCACAACACTCAAAGGAACAGTTTCACCCTGGTAATCATCGGGAATCTTTTCAACAGAAAGGGTAAACTTATTCTTTTTTAGCTTATCAGTCTTTCCAATAGTTTCACCATCAGCCGTTTGAAGCTGAATTGAGAGACCCTTAGCCTTCGACAGCTTCTTAAAAAGGCCTTGGATCTTCAACACGGCTCAAGTCGAGGCAATGCATTACAAATTTGGCAAGAGGGCAAACAAGCGCCTCTAATTAACGATTTTCTTAACATTCACCTGCCCATCCCGCCGCCGGGCAATTGCTTTACTTAAAAAAGAAAACTTACAAAAAACTTAATTTAGATACACCTACTTTTTAGCCAAAAACCAGATGAAGACAAACAATTTACGATCACTGATGCCAGCTCTGGCTAACAAGATTTACTTCAACTACGGCGGCCAGGGTCCTTTGCCCACTCCATCCCTGGAGGCGATCACCGCGAGCTGGTCGCGCATTCAGGAGTTGGGGCCGTTCACTGCAGATGTTTGGCCCTACATCGCCAAGGAGGTGAACAACACCCGCCGCCTTCTGGCCCAGTGCTGCGGTGTTCCGCCCCACCGGCTTGCCCTCACCGAAAACGTCACCAGCGGCTGCGTGCTGCCGCTCTGGGGGTTGCCCTTTACCGAAGGGGACCGGCTGCTGATCGGCGACTGCGAACACCCCGGTGTTGTGAGTGCCTGTGTGGAACTGGCCCGGCGCCAGAACCTCGCCATCGATGTGCTGCCGGTGAAGCACTTGCGGGGTGATCAGACCCAATGCGATGCCGCCGTGGTCGAGGCGATTGAGCGAACCCTCACCCCCCGCACCCGTCTGGTGGTGCTGAGTCATCTGCTCTGGAACACCGGCCAGGTGATGCCGATTACCGCCGTCGCCAAGCAACTCCATCAACACCCCCAACAACCTTTTCTGTTGGTGGATGCAGCCCAAAGCTTTGGACAGATCCCCGTCGAAGACGCCGCTGCAGCAGCGGACATCTATGCCTTCACCGGGCACAAGTGGGCCTGTGGACCGGAAGGCCTGGGGGGCGTGGCGCTTTCAGAGCGTGTGGTGGCCGAGGCGTCTCCAACCGTGATCGGTTGGCGCAGCCTGCGTGATGAAAGCAAGGTGGATCTGAGCAGCACTGATCTGTTTCATCACGACAGCCGCCGCTTCGAAGTGGCCACCAGCTGCGTTCCCCTGATGGCCGGCCTGCGCTGTTCACTGCAACTGCTGGAGAACGCGGGTTCAGCCCAGCAACGCTGGGACCACATCCGAAGCCTCAGCGGCAAGTTCTGGCGGGCACTCCAGGGGCTGGAGGCCGTCAAGCCCCTGCTGGAAGTGCCGCCCGCCAGCGGACTGGTGAGCTTTCAGATCATTGGCGATGTGTCCCCTGCAGAGCATGTGAAGCAGCTGGGGGGCCAGGGGCTGTGGATTCGCGATCTGGCAGACCCCAGTTGCTTGAGGGCCTGCACCCACATCACCACCACAGACGACGACATCAACGCTTTGGAGGCCGCGATCAGCGCCCTTTGATCGGCTCAGATCAACCGCGTCAGAGCACCTTGCTTCAAGACAACCGCAAACGCAGGGCGCGTTCCGCTTCCTCGCGATCGTCGAAGTGCACCTTTTCGGTGCCGAGAATCTGGTAATCCTCGTGCCCCTTACCGGCCACCAGCACCAGATCGTTCGGCTCTGCTTCGGCAATGGCTGAGGCAATCGCCTTGGCTCGATCACCCTCCACAAGCAAATCGCTATCGGCCGGGATCCCCGCCACCACGTCATCCAGGATCTGCTGAGGATCCTCGGTGCGGGGGTTGTCTGAGGTGACCACCACGCGGTCTGACAGGCGTGCCGCAATCGCCGCCATCTGCGGACGCTTGCCCCGATCCCGATCACCACCGCAACCGAACACGCAGATCAGCCGCCCGGTGCAGAACGGACGCGCTGCCGAAAGCGCATTGTCCAGACCATCGGGAGTGTGAGCGTAATCCACCAGCACTGGGGGCAAATTCGCTGCATCCACCCCGTTCAGGATCACCCGCTCCATGCGGCCGGGCACGCCACCGAAACGGCCGATGGCCTCCAGCAACACCGGCAAAGGCAGCTGCTGCTGAAGCAGCACCCCCACCGCCTGCAGCAGGTTCATCAGGTTGAAGCGACCCAACAAAGGCGAACGGAAACGCCCCTCACCTACAGGGCTGATCAAGCGACCCTCCACCCCAGCAGCCGTCATCTGCAGGTCACTCATGTGCAACTCGGCCGAGGGATCCTCAAGGGAGCTGCGCCAACAGGCGGCCCCAAGCCGTTCGGCCAGGCGCGCCCCCCAGGGGTCATCGCTGTTGACCACCGATCGCACGCCGTCGGCAAGCAACAAAGGATCTGAAAACAGCGACGCCTTGGCCTCGAAGTAGTCCTCCATCGAGGCGTGGTAATCGAGGTGGTCCTGGGTGAGGTTGGTGAACACGGCGCCCGCGAAGCGGCAGCCCGCCACCCGCTGTTGCGCCAGGGCGTGGGAACTCACCTCCATCGCCGCCAGGCCGCAACCGGCGGAGGCAGCCTCGGCGAGTTGCCCCTGCAGGCGGTCGGCAAAGGCCGTGGTGTGGGTGGCCGTGATGCTGTGGCCCGGCCAGCGGTTCACCAACGTGCCGAACAAGCCCACCGATTGGCCTGCTGAAGCGGCCAGATGCTCGATCAAATGGGTGGTGGTGGTTTTGCCATTGGTGCCGGTCACACCAATCAGGGCCATGCGCCTGCAGGGGTGATGCCAGTAGGCCGCAGCGATCTCACCGATCCGACGCGCCACCGACTCTTGGATCACCACCACGGGGTCAGCAGCAGCTGGCGGTTGCGCAGCAGCGGCTTCAGCTCCAATCACGGCAGCGGCGGCCCCGGCCTCAAGGGCTTGGGCCCAGAAGCTGCCTCCATCCACCCGTTCGCCCGGGAGACCGAGAAACAAGGTTCCAGGGCCGACGCGACGGGAATCGGTGGTGATGGCCTCCAACCCAGGGTTCACCAGCCCCGGCGGCACTGCGATGCCTGCGTCTCTCAACAGGGCATGCAACACCTGCGTCATCCCATCTCCCCTGTGCTTGGTGGAGTTTTAAGCCGTTCAGAGCGCCGCGGACAGACAGCGTTGCAACCAATTCAACAGTCCCTCACCCGTGAGCCGCGGGGAAACCCGGGGAAGCTCAGACCCATCGAGCGCGAGCACAGGCACCTCAAGGTCGTAGCGCGCCTTCAGCTCCTGGGGGGTGCCGGACGCATCGATATCGATCACGGTCAGCTCGATCGAGAGC
The DNA here is from genome assembly GCF_023630635.1 of Synechococcus sp. MU1651. Classification (NCBI taxonomy): domain Bacteria; kingdom Bacillati; phylum Cyanobacteriota; class Cyanophyceae; order Synechococcales; family Synechococcaceae; genus Synechococcus; species Synechococcus sp. MU1651. The sequence goes on along the minus strand of NZ_JAKUHJ010000007.1, from coordinate 12,314 downwards.
CCCAGGAGATCGAGGTCGCGCAAGCGGGATTCCAGGCCTTCGCAGAGGCAGCAACCGGTACGGCTGTAGAGGGTGAGCTGCTTCATCAATCGGGCACCGGGTCACAGCCGCAGGGCGTGAAGGGATGACAGCGCAGCAGCCGTTTCACGGTGAGCCAGCTCCCTTTCCACGGTCCATGCTTCTGGATGGCCTCCAGGCCATAGGCGCTGCAGGTGGGCGTGAAGCGGCAGCGAGGCCCGATCATCGGGGAGATGAAACGCCGATAAAACCCAATCCCTGCCAGGAGAACAGCCGCCAGAGCCTGGTTCAACGCCTGTCGCAGCGTGGCCATAGGGCCGCCAGATACAGTGGCAGATTCGTGCATCACGGCAGATGCCTGGAGCTGTTTCGGTTCCAGCATGCCCAACAACAGCACGAACTCAACACACACCTTCCCACCTATGTCTCGTTACCGCGGCCCTCGCCTGAGGATCACGCGGCGCTTGGGAGACCTCCCCGGTCTCACCCGGAAGGCCGCCAAACGGTCCTATCCCCCCGGTCAGCACGGCCAAGCCCGTCGCAAGCGCTCTGAATACGCGATCCGTCTCGAAGAGAAGCAGAAGCTTCGCTTCAACTACGGCGTCTCCGAGCGTCAGCTCGTGCGCTACGTGAAGAAAGCGCGCGCCCAGGAAGGTTCCACCGGAACCAACCTGCTCAAGCTGCTCGAGAATCGTCTCGACAATGTTTGTTTCCGCCTCGGCTTCGGTCCCACCGTGCCCGGCGCCCGTCAACTGGTGAACCACGGCCACGTCACCGTGAACGGTCGTGTGACCGACATCGCCAGCTACCAGTGCAAGCCCGGCGATGTGATCGCCATCCGCGAGCGCAAATGCAGCAAGAAGCTGGCTGAAGCCAACCTCGAGTTCCCCGGTCTGGCCAACGTGCCCAGCCACCTCGAGCTGGACAAGTCCAAGCTGAGCGCCAAGGTCACCGCCCGTTGCGAACGCGAGTGGGTTGCCCTGGAGATCAACGAACTGCTGGTGGTGGAGTACTACTCCCGCAAGGTCTGATCCAGATCCGCAGTTCACAACCCCACGATGCGCAACCCTGGGTTCAGGGTTGCGTTTTTTTTTGGCTGATCCCCAGGCACTGCAGTCGCTCACCGGCCACGACTGGCTGGGATTGATCCACCCCGTGTTGATGATCCTGTTCGTCTACCCGGTGGTGGGCGCCACGATCCGGCTGGGAATCCTGGCGCGGGAAAAGCGGCTCAAGATCAACCCAATTGCCGACACGGTGCCGGTGGAGCATGCGCAGCATGGGGCCTGGGTGACCGGCGGAGTGCTGGTGGCAGTGCTGATCGGCCTGGGCCATAGCCTCTGGAGCAGCCATCCCCTGGGTCTGATCGTTACCGGCAGCGCCGTGCTGTTCAGCTTCGGGCGCCTGCTAATGACCCGGCTGGTCTGGCAGCGCTTTCTCTGGGCTATCGCCAGTGCCTGCGGCCTGCTTCTGCTGGGGCTGCATCCGGCCGTGGAGCGGTTCAGCGATGTTCCCTGGAGCCCCCTGTTCTGGCAGTCCCATTTCTGGATGGGACTGTTGCTCACGGCGCTGTTGCTGAGCTCAACGGCGCTGCAGCCCTTGATTGGTCATTCCGTGCAGGCCAGGCGCATTCACATCAGCAGCAATCTGCTGGTGGCTTTGCTGCTGGCCATGCAAGCGATCTCGGGAACGCGAAATCTGCTGCTGCACTAAGCCAACGCTGAAAGCTGCTGACGCAACCAGGGAAGGCTCAGGCCGATCACGTTGGAATAACAGCCATCCAAGCCATCGATGCAGAGGCCGCCGCGGCCCTCGAGGGCAAAGCCACCAGCGCATTGCAGCGGTTCTCCACTGGCCACATAGGCCTCGATCTCGGCCTGGCTGAGCGAGGCAAAGCGCACCACCGTTTCCACGCAGGCCATCAGCTCAGGTTGTCCGCGACGGATCAAGCAATGGCCCGTCAGCAGTGATCCGCAGCCGCCAGCCATGCGCTGCCAACGCTCGATCGCTTCGGCTGGCCCTGAGGGCTTGCCGAACACCTGCCCTTCAAAACTGAGCACCGAATCACAGCCCAGCACAGCCGTGATCTCGGCATCGCCCACCGGGTCAAGCGTCTGGGCAACAGCTGTGGCCTTGGCCTGAGCCAGCAGTTTCACCAGCTCTGCGGGCTCCGCATGCTGGATCTGGTCTTCATCCACACCGCTGACGCGCACCTGATGCGGGATTCCCGCTTGTTCCAGCAAACGGCGACGCGCCGGCGAGGCGGAAGCAAGCATGAGCACGGGAACACACCGCAGAACAACGCTCCGTAGGCTGCCAGGGACGGAAGGCTTCGCCATCGCTCACCCCACCGACCTGCTGGATCGACGCAGCCGTGACCGGGCCTGCCGGGCCATGGGATGCCTGCCCTTCTCTGAAGCGCTCTATCGGGATCTTCAGCAGCAAGGCTTGGATGCCGGCGACCTCTGGAGCGAACCCAGCCGCTACGGCCGCAAAACACGCTGGTTCCGCAACAGCGAAGCCCTCGAAGACGACCTGCGTTGGCTGATCAGCGTGGGCGTGCTGCGCCGGGAAGTGGATGGACAGGGGCTGACCAGCCGCTTCAGGCTCACGCCCCTGGGTCGCCAGCTGCTCGATGACGACCCTGCACTCCTGCAGCGTTCGATTCCGGTGTTGGAGCGTCTGCGTCACAGCCTGCGTCGGCACTGGCCGCTGTGACCGGCACCACGCCGCGACCCCTGATGGTGCTGGGCACCTCCAGCGGTGCCGGCAAATCGCTGATGACGGCGGCGCTGTGCCGGGTGCTCCAACGCCGTGGGGAACAGGCGTTGCCCTTCAAGGGCCAGAACATGAGCAACAACGCCTGGGTGGATGCCGATGGCGGGGAGATGGCCTACTCCCAGGCCATGCAGGCCTGGGCGGCGGGCCTTGAGCCCTGCTGCGCCATGAACCCCGTGTTGCTGAAACCCCGGGGAGACAGCACCAGTGAGGTGATCCATGGGGGCCAGAGCGTGGGGATCGCCCGCGCCGAGCACTACTACCGCGACTGGTTCCGCCCCGGTTGGCAGGCGATCCGCAGCGGGCTGATGCAGCTCCAGCAGAAATGGCCTCAAGGCCGGCTGGTGCTGGAGGGGGCGGGAAGCCCGGTGGAAGTGAACCTGCAGCGCCGCGACCTCACCAACCTGCGCCTGGCCCAGTACCTGCGGGCCAACTGCCTGCTGGTGGCCGACATTGAGCGCGGCGGTGTCTTCGCCCAGATCGTTGGGACGCTCGCTTTGCTGCGCCCGGTGGAGCGCCCGCTGATCAAAGGCATCCTGATCAACCGCTTCCGCGGCCGTCGGGAGCTGTTTGATGAGGGTCGCCAATGGCTGGAAGCCAACACCGGGGTACCGGTGCTGGGGGTGATGCCCTGGCTCAACGAGCTGTTTCCACCCGAAGATTCCCTCGATCTGCTGGAACGCAAACCCACCCGCGGGGCCGCCGATCTGGAGATCGCTTTGCTGCGGTTGCCCTCCTTGAGCAACTTCTCCGATCTCGATCCGCTCGAAGCCGAAGCCAGCCTGAAGCTGCGCTGGATTCAACCCGGGGAACCCCTGGGTGAGCCGGATGCGGTGATTCTTCCGGGAAGCAAGCAGACGCTGCGGGATCTCGAAGCGTTGAACAGCTCTGGACTGGCCGATCAACTCAGGGCCTACGCCCAGGCTGGGGGGTCCGTCCTGGGCATCTGCGGCGGCATGCAGATGCTGGGCAAAACGTTGGACGATCCGGAGGGACTGGAGGGCACCGATCAGCGGGGACCCCAGAGCGGCTTGGGCCTCCTGCCCCTGGACACCACCTTCAGCGGCACGAAACGGCTGAGCCAGCGCAGCATCGATGGCCTCTGGCCCATGGAAACACCGCTGAAGGGTTTTGAACTGCACTACGGAACGACCACCCCGGATCCCGGTCTTCAGCCCCTGAGCAGCGACCCTGGTTTGGGGTGGTGGGCTCCCGGCCCGAAGGGTTCGAGCGTAGTGGGCACCTACCTGCACGGCTTGCTCGACAACGGCCCCTGGCGACGGGCCTGGCTCAATCGGCTTCGCGAGCAGCGGGGATTGCAACCGCTGGCCAACGATCCCAAGAACCACAGCGCCCACCGTGATCTGTTGCTCGATCGCCTTGCCGATGCCTTCGAGCAACATGTGAACCTTGCTCCATTGCTCCAGCCATGACGTCGATTCCTGTGCGCTGGCCCGATGGGCGCATCACCCACGAAACCATCGGCGAGGACTGGTTGGTGGCCGCCAGTGGAGCGGGCATCAGCATTCCCACCGGCTGCCTGGGGGGCAGCTGCGGGGCCTGCGAGATCGACGTCAACGGCAAGACGGTGCGCGCCTGCATCAGCACCGTTCCGGCGTCGAAATCAGCGAAACTCAGCGTCGAATTCGCCACCGACCCGCACTGGTGACTCGCCTTCGCCTCAGCCTGATGGCCCTGCTCACCGGCACCCTGAGCAGCGCCGGTGTGGCGGTTGTGATGGGCTGGATCGGCGGCTTAAGCCAGCGGCTCTGGGGAGATCCGGTGCTCGAAGGCTTGGATCGCAGCCTTCCCCTGGGATGGTCGCTGCTGATCTGCGGCGGCAGCGGCTTGATCCTCTCGCTGCTGCATCGCCCCGGCCCCACCACATTGCTACCGGAGCTGCGGGACACCCTGAGTGATCTGCGTGATCCAGACCAGGCGCCGAAACGCGATGAAGCTCGCGGCCTTCTCGGAGCGGCGCTGGCCCAGGTTGGGGGAGGTTGCATCGGACCTGAGGCCCTGATGAGCCGCATGGCCGCCCTGGTCAGTCAACGGATCTGGCGTGGTCGTGACCAGAAGCTTCAGGAAGCAACAGTGGCAGGCAGCCTCGCCTTTTTCGGAGCTCCACTGCTGGGGGGTGCTGTGGTGGGCGAGGTCACTCACCCCAAAAACCGCAAGCAGGCCTTCCTCGACCGCTGGTTGCCGGGCAGCCTTGGCGGTGTTGCCGGTTTTGCCGCCTTCAATGGCATGGGAACCGCCAGCGGTGGATCGCTGCAACGGCTTCCCTACATCTGGCCCAGCAACCTGGGGGAAGATCTCGGCAGCCTCAGCGCAGGCCTGTTGGGGGGACTCATCGGTTGCGGCCTGGGTTTGTTGTTTCTGCAGTGGCGAGGCTGGCTGGAGCAGCGCCAACTCCTGGCCCAATGGCCCTGGTGGCCGCTGCTGACCGGCCTGCTGTTGGGGGCCTGCATGCACTGGTTGCCGTTGGTTCCCTTCGCCGGGGAAGAGCAGCTGCGGCCCCTGCTGGAAGGCCAGAACTCAAGTGGGGCCTGGGTTCTGCTCCTCTCCTCGATCGTGAAACTGCTGATGCTCGGCCTTTGCCTGGAAACAGGCTGGCGCGGAGGGGTGTTCTTCCCCTTGTTCCTGGTGGCCTGCGCACTTGGGATGGGACTCCACCTGCTGCTGCCCGATCTGGGCAGCCTGGGCAGCTGGTGCGGCGCCCTCACAGGTGCGTTGTACCGCTGCGTGCTTCCTGCACCCTTGGCGGTTCTGGTGCTCGGGGTTGCCCTCCTGCAGGGTCACGGCACAGCCGGCCTACTGGTGGGCCTCGGCATGGCGCAGCTGATCAGGCGCCGTGCTGAGCGGGATGGTGGCCCTCCACTTCGCCCTTGAACACACGGCTGGCCCGGATGTCGGCCTCCTCAATCGTGATGAGATCCTGCTTGGTGAGGGCTTCTCCCATCCGCGAAAACAACCGGTTGGCCTGGCGCAGACGGGCCCGGTCCAAGGCATTGCGAACCGAGCGCGCGTTGGCGAAGAAAGGCAGCTGACGCCGACGCGAGACGTAGTCGGAGAACGCCGTCTCGGCCTCGGCACTGAACTGGTAGTGCTGGGCCTCGAGGAGCAGGCCTGCAATCGCCATCAGCTCGTCGTCGCTGTAGTCGGGGAAATCGAGATGGTGCGCCACCCTTGAGGACAGACCTGGATTGGAGCTGTAGAAGGTCTCCATCCGATCTCTGTAGCCCGCAAAGATCACCACAACGTCGCTGCGCCGGCTCTCCATCTCCTGCAGGAGAATCTCGATCGCTTCGGCGCCGTAATCGCGTTCGTTGTCTGGCTTGTAGAGGTAATAGGCCTCATCGATGAACAGCACGCCACCCTGGGCACGCTTGAGCATCTCCTTGGTTTTCGGGGCGGTGTGACCCACGTACTGACCCACGAGATCGTCGCGGGTGGCCGTCACCACATGACCCTTACGGAGGTAACCCAGGCGATGCAGGATTTGCGACATCCGCTGCGCCACGGTGGTCTTGCCCGTGCCGGGATGGCCGGTGAACGACATGTGCAAACTGGGCGCGGTGCTGGGCAACTCCAGTTGCTGCCGCGCCTGATCCACCAGCAACAGCGCTGCGATCTCTCGGATCCGCGTCTTCACCGGCGCCAGGCCGATCAGTTCACGGTCCAGTTGGTCCAACACCTCAGCCACACCGGAATCGGCATAGGCCGAAGCCAGATCAACTGAGGAGGGCATCGATCTCTGCGGCAAAGGCACGATCGGCTTCGCTCAGCTGGGCCTCGGGGCCATCATCCTCCGGCCGGATCGTGATGTTCACGTAGGTGCGCCCAAAGCTGATGTCAGGAAAGCGCTGGGTGGCCTCGCTGTGGTCGCCGAGCTTGTCGAGAAAATCCCTGGTGGCGTCGTAGCTCTCAAACTCGAAACGACACTCGAGGCATACGGGTCGTTTCCGCTCCTGCCACTGATTCATCAGAGTCCCCGTTCAGCCTGAACCTGCTGGAAACCTAGAGGAGCGCCACCCGCTGACAGCCCATCAAGCGCCCAGACCAGGCCTCAGCGTAGGCCCGATTGGCGGCCTGCTGCTCGGGGTCATCGGTGTCCAGCGGATGCGGCATCGTGCCGGCGATGGCGGCATTGGTGACGCAGAACATGGACTTCTGGAAGCTGACGCAGATCTGCACGTGCACATCCGTTTGGCCTCGACCGTTGTCGTCGTACCAGAGGCTCAGTTCCTCGGGCAGGTGGCGGTACATGTCCTGCATGCAGAGGCTGGGGGGAATGCCCGCACCCATGCTCGGAATCGGGTCGGCGTAAAGGGCGCCGTACTTGAAATCACTGATGTCCGGTGAAATCTGCCGAGCCTGGGCGTTGTACGACACCGTTCCAAGGAAGGGCATGCCGCGGAAGAAAACGGCCTCCACGTAGGGCACCGCCACATCCACCAGAAAGGTGAGACCCGCCTCAGGGGGAAGCACCCAGATCTCTTCACCACCGATCGTCACCTTGTATTCAATCGGGCTTCCGGCCGCCGCCACCAGGCCATCGCGGATGTGATGCACCACATCGTTGACGCAGGTGACTTCCTTGATCGCGTAGCGGCGGGCCAGGTCGACAAAGATGTCGCTCATCACGCGCCAGAACAGACCGAGGCAATAAATCGTGGTGAGCGAACGGATGGCCTCGGGGGCGAAATCGGGATAAAGGCGGTTGTTGAGGGCCAGCAGAGGGTCCCGCGCCGACTTGCGCTTGATGATCCGCTGGCAGGCCTCGGCGAACTCAGGCGTGTCGAGGTAGGCATCCAACCCGCCGGTGCCATGCCAGAACATCGCCTTCTGGCAGTACTCGGCGTACTCAAAGTTGATGCGATCCCCCATCAGATGGGTCCAGAGGCGCTTGAGGTTGAACCCCTCATGAAAGAAGCGGAACACCGGGAAGGGATTGAGCATCTGCTGCTCGCCCTGATCCACCAGGTTCTTGCTGTAGGCATCGAGAACAAGCCCATAGCTCTCGAGCACATTCACCACCTGCAGCAGATGGTCGGGGGTGTCCTTGAGCAGCGGCGTGTCGCTGAGCAAACGACGGATCAACTCCTCCTGATCAGGAAGCACCGGAGGTTGAACGGGGGATGCGGATGTCGGGGTCATGACAGATCTCCAGTGATCAGGCTGAGGCCCGTGGTGGCCGCCTCACTGAGGTTCGACAGCAGCTCCGGAGCAAGGCCAAGCACCAGCACACCGAGGCTGAGGGCGATGGCCGGGGCCTGCTCCCGCAGCGCCACGCGGTTGAGGATACGGGGATTCACCACCTCGCCGGGGGCGATCGCAAGGCGACCGAAGAAGGCGCGATTCACCAACAGCAGGAAATACACCGCCGTCAGTCCCGATCCCACCATGGAAAGCAGCGTGGCCAGGGGGAAGGGCTGAAGGCTGCCGCGGAAGATCAGGAATTCGGAAATGAAGCCGGCCATGCCAGGGATTCCGGCACTGGCCATCACCCCGATGATCATCAGAGATCCAGTGAGCGGCAGGCCGCGCTGGGGGTTGAGCAGGCCACGCAAGACGTTGAGGTCGCGGGTGCCGGTCTGGGCGTAAACGACACCCACCACCAGGAACAGCACGCCAGAGATCAGGCCGTGGCTCACCATCTGGAACAGGGCCCCCATCAACCCGAGCGGCGTGGCGGCAGCGGCGGCCAGCAGCACGTAGCCCATGTGGCCCACCGAGCTGTAGGCCACCATGCGCTTCATGTCGGTCTGGGCAATCGCCGCAAGGGATCCGTAGAGCACTGAGATCGCAGCCCAGCCGGCCAGCCAGGGAGCAGCCACCTGCCAGGCGTCGGGGAACAAACCAAGGCAGAAACGCAGCAGGCCGTAGGTGCCCAGCTTGAGCAGCACACCTGCCAGAAGAACCGACACCGGTGTGGAGGCCTCGGTGTGGGCATCCGGCAGCCAGGTGTGGAAGGGGAAGAGGGGGATCTTGATGCCGAAGCCGATCAACAGAGCACCCATCAGCAGAAGCTGGGCGGTCATGCCCAGTTCACCGGAAAGGATCGGCCGCAGGCTGAAGTCCATGGTTCCTGTGACCAGAGCAATGCCAAGGAAGGCACCCAGGATCAGCACGCCTGAGACGGCGGTGACAATCAGAAACTTCGTGGCGGCGTAGGCCCGGTTGGCACCACCCCATACAGCGATCAGCATCCAGAGGGGGATGAGCTCCAGTTCGTAGAACAGGAAGAAGAGCAGAAGGTTCTGGGCCAGGAAGGCACCATTCACCGCTCCGGAAATCACCAGCAACAGGGCGAAGTAGACCCGGGGGCGGTTTTCGATCGTGCGCGACGCGATGGCCGCCACCAGGCAGAGCACCCCATTCATCAACACCAGCGGCAACGACAAACCGTCCAGCGCCAAGGCGTAATCCAGGCCAATGGCATGCACCCAGCGGGCCTGTTCCACCAACTGCAAACCTGCGTCGGCGGCATCGAAGGGCAGCAGCAGGGCGAAGCTCGCCAAGCACTGCACCACCAGCAGCACGATGGACACATCGCGCAGGCGTGCACTGGACGGGGATCCCGGCCAGAGGATCAGAGCCAGAGCCCCGAGGAAGGGAATCAGAAGCAGGAGGGAAAGAAGCATCTCGGGGCGATCAGGTGAGGAACCAGCTCACCGCGGTGAGGAAAAGAACGATGGCTAGGAGCACCGTCAGCACGTACGACTGGCTCTGGCCGCTGACGCTGAGCTTGAGGCTGTCGGCACTGGCAAGGGAGAAGCGCGCCACTCCATTGAGAAGACCATCCACCACATTTCGGTCGAACCAGGAGGCCAGGCGAGAGAAGCCAGCCACCACGTTGACGATGGTGAGGCGATAAAAGCGCTCGGTGTAGAAGTCGTAGGCCAGCAGGTCCTGCCACCAGCGCAGCACAGGATTCAGCGAGCGGGACCAGGCCTTGCTCAGGGGGAGAACGGCACCAGCGAGCAGCCCCAGCAGTCCGCTTCCCACCACCAGAGCTGCTGCCCAGAGGGGGAAGGCCAACAAACCATCGAGCGACTCAAGCCGCACCAGCAACAGCGGGGTGATAAGCACGATCACGGTGAGCGCCACCATCGGGAACGCCATCTGCCAGTTCACCTCGGCAGCCCGGCGGGACTTGATCAGGGAATTCCCCATGAACACATGGCGGAACACCCGCACCAGACCCATGGCAGTGAGTGCGTTGGTGAGAAGGAACACCGCCATGAACGGAACCGAGCGCACGCTCAGCAGCTCAATCGATTGGGCCAGGGCCAGGAAGCCACCCAGGGGCAGGAATCCCACGAGACCAGCACCACCCACCAGAAACGCCGTGGTGGTCGCCGGCATGCGGCTGCCCAATCCCCCCAGCTCGGTGATGTCCTGACAGTTGGTGGAGGCAATCACGCCGCCAATGCTCATCGACAGCAGCGCCTTGGACACGGCATGGGTGAACAGCAGCAACAAGGCCAGAACAGGGATCTGCAGCGCAATGGCAATGAAGACAAGGCCCATGTGGGCCGTTGTGGAATACGACAGCGTGCGTTTGATGTCCACCTGAGCCAGGGCCACCAAAGAGCCACCGATCGCACTGATGCTGCCGATCACGAGCATCACGCCGATGGCGATGGGAGAGAGCTGAAGGATGGGCATCACCTTCAGCAGCACGATGGCGCCGCAGGTCACCACCACCGAGTTCCGCAGAATCGAAGCAGGGTTCGGACCCTCCATGGCTTCGTCCAGCCAGAGGTGCATGGGGAACTGGGCGCATTTGCCCGTTGGGCCTGCAACCAGGCCCAAACCCAACAGCGTTGCCGCCAAGGGAGAGAGGGTGTCTTGAGCAGCCCAGGCGTAGAGGTCGTTGAACCCCATCACCCCGGAATAGCTGCAGAGCGCCACCACACCCATCAGCAGCAGCACATCACCAACGCGCTTGGTGAGGAAGGCATCCCGGGCTGCTGTGACCACCAGGGGTTGGGCGTACCAGAAACCCACCAATAAATAGGTGGAGAGCGTCAGCATCTCCAGCAGGAAATAGCTCTGGAACAGGGAGTCGCTGAGCACGACACCACTCATCGCACCCTCGAAAAAACCGAGCAGCGCAAAGAAGCGGGCCAACGCCCATTCCTTGTCCATGTAGCCCAGGGAATACACCTGCGACAGCAAGCTGAGGCCCGTGATCAGTTCCAGGGCCACCAGGTTGGTGAGCGACAGGCTGAAGCTGATGTTCAGCTCCAGATCAGCCACACTGAGCCAGGGGAAGGCCAGATCCACCGGCCCTGATTGGTACACCTCCTGCAGGATCAGGCTTCCGTGGGCGAAGGCCAGCAGGGTGAGAAGAATGTTGAGGTAGGCCGCCGGTCGATGGGCATCTCGGCGGAACCAGCCACAGGCCCAAGGGAGAGAAACCAGCATCCCGATGAACCCATAGAGCGGGATCAACCAGGCGGTCTGGATGGGAAGCGAAAGCTCCGGGGTCAAAACGGCGAGCGGGATGGTGATCGAGCTGGTCGCTGGTTGGCCGGCGAATCTAGGAGCCGGTCAGGAGCAAAAGGGCTCTTTGTGAACGGCTGTGAGGAGGCTTTTATGCAATTAGCTGCGGCGAGCTGCACCACTGCCGGCCAACACCGGCTCCACCTCTTTATGAGGACGGGCAATGATGTGAGCTGCGACAAGGCCGTCGCCCACGCGCTCGCAGGCATCGGCACCGGCACGCACAGCGGCATTCACTGCACCGGTTTCGCCACGCACCATCACCGTGACGTAGCCACCACCCACGTACTCACGGCAGATCAGGCTCACCTCAGCAGCCTTGGTCATCGCATCGGCTGCCTCAATGGCAGGAACCATGCCGCGGGTTTCGATCATGCCCAGTGCCACACCGGGAACGATGGGGGAAGGGGTGGAAGCGGGCTTGGTCACGGCTGAGCCGCCTCCGGATCCGGTGTTGGAAGCGCTGCTGCGACGCGTTGTGGTGGACGCGCGACGGGTGGTTGAAGCAGGAGCTGCCTTGGCGGGAGTCGACGCGGGAGCAGGAGTGTTGGCCACAGGTTTCACGTCCACGGGCTTCACATCCACAGTCTTGTTCGCCGCGGCGGTGCTGCGGGTGGTGCGACGACGGGGGGTGGGGGAAGGAGTGGCCATGGATTGGTAGGTGTGGAAGCGGAACGGAAACGGCGGAGGGAAGTGAAGGATCCCTATCCGTCCGGATTCCAGAAATCGATGATGCCACCGATGGTGAGATCGGTGAGAACGGTGTTGTCAGGGCAGGCATGCCGGGCAGCCGAACCGCTGGCGGTGAACACCCAGTTGCCCTCACGGGCACCCACGGGATCAACAGCCACCAGCTTCTTGCCCTTGTTGTTCTTGAGAATGCGCAGGTGCATGTGATCAAGACCGGCAACCCGGTAGGAGCAGACCAGCGTTCCCATCACCTGCATGATCTCCATCAGCTGGCCTTGCCTCCCGCGGGTTTGCTGGGGCTGGGGGATGGAGAG